>JBJTJO010000179.1:0-4362 GCA_046095965.1 Planctomycetaceae bacterium | reverse complement strand
ATCCTCGCGATCTTCTTCATGATCGTCGTCGAGAAGACCCGGGACATCGGGATCCTGAAATCACTCGGGGCCCGGGCCGCCGGCATCGCCGGAATCTTCCTCGGCTACGGGCTGTTCCTCGGGCTCGTGGGGGCCGGCGCCGGCATGGCGCTCGGCCTCGCCATCGTGGGGAACATCAACCGCATCCGCGCGGGCGTCGAGTGGCTCACGGGGCAGCAGGTCTTCGACCCCTCGATCTACTACTTCTACAAGATCCCCACGATCGTCGAGCCGTTCACGATTCTCTGGATCGTGGCCGGTGCCGTGGCGATCGCCGTGGCCGCGAGCGTGTTGCCGGCGCTGCGGGCGGCCAGGCTCCATCCCGTCGAGGCCCTCCGTCATGAATAGCGCCACGCTCGATCGCGCCGACCCCGCCGCGGAGCCCGTCGCCATGAGCCTGCTCCGCGTCCAGGGCCTGCGAAAGCACTACCGCTCCGGCGACCGGGTGCTCGAGGTGCTGCGCGGGGTGGACTTCGCCGTGGACCCGGGCGAGTTCGTGGCCGTCGTCGGCCAGAGCGGCTCCGGCAAGAGCACGCTGTTGCATCTCATGGGCCTGCTCGACGCGCCGGCCGCGGGCACGATCGAGCTCGACGGGGGGCGGATCGACGACCTCGCCGCGGCCCGCCGCGACCGGCTGCGGAACACGGCCATCGGCATGGTGTTCCAGGCCTACCACCTGCTGCCCGAGCTCGACGCGCTGGAAAACGTCCTCGCGCCGCTCCTGGTCCGCCACGGGATCCTCGAGTGGCTCCGCGTCCGCGGCGAGATGCGGGCGCGGGCCCGCGGGCTCCTCGACCGCTTCGGCCTCGGCGGCCGGCTGCACCACAAGCCGCGGCAGCTCTCCGGCGGCGAGATGCAGCGGGTGGCGATCGCGCGGGCGCTCGTGGGCCGGCCGCGGCTGTTGCTCGCCGACGAGCCGACCGGCAACCTCGACGAGGCCACGGGGGGAGAAATCCTCGACACCCTGTGCGATTTGAACCGCCGCGACGGGCTTTCTATAGTGCTCGTCACGCACGACGCGGCGATCGCCCGGCGGGCCGACCGGATCGTGCGGCTCGCGGCGGGCCGTGTCGAAGACGCCTGATCGAGGTGCCCCCATGCCGCGGATCATCTTCATGAACGACCGGCTCGTCCCCGAGGACGAGGCGAAGGTCAGTGTCTTCGACCACGGCCTGCTCTACGGCGACGGGGTCTTCGAGGGCCTGAGGAGTTACGCCGGCAAGGTCTTCCGGCTCGACGAGCACCTCGACCGGCTCTACGCGAGCGCCCGCGCCATCTGCCTCGAGATCCCGCTCTCCAAGGCGGCCGTGGCCAAGGCGGTGATCGACACGCTCGCGGCCAACACGCTCGCCGACGGCTACGTCCGCCTCGTGGTCACCCGCGGCTCAGGCTCGCTCGGCCTCGACCCCAACCGCACGAAGAACCCGCAGGTCATCGTGATCGCCGACACGATCGCGCTCTATCCGGCGGAGTTCTACGAGAAGGGCCTGCGGATCGTGACCGCGGCCACCCAGCGGACCCAGTCGGCCGCCCTCTCGCCGCGGATCAAGTCGCTCAATTATCTCAACAACATCATGGCCAAGCTCGAGGGCCTGCAGGCGGGCTGCGTCGAGGCGCTCATGCTCAACCACAAGGGCGAGGTGGCCGAGTGCACGGGTGACAACGTCTTCGTCGTCCGCTCCGGCACGCTCCTCACGCCGCCCCCCGACGCCGGCATCCTCGAGGGCATCACGCGGAACGCCGTCATGGAACTCGCCCGGGCCGCGACGATCGACTGCCGCGAAGCCACGCTCGTGCGGCACGACCTCTACACGGCCGACGAGTGCTTTCTCACCGGCACCGCCGCCGAGGTGATCCCGGTCGTCGAGATCGACGGCCGCAGAATCGGCGCGGGCGTGCCCGGCCCGATCACGAAGCGGCTCACCACCGACTTCCACACCCTCGTGCGCCGGTAGGCTCGCCGGCTCGGGGCCGCCCATGCCCTGTCGCCGGACGTTCACTGCGGCCTTCCATCAAAATCCTGTTGGCGTTGGCGATCGGGATTTCACCCTCTCCCTCTGGGAGAGGGCAGGGTGAGGGTGCTTCGGTAGTCGTTCGGAACGGTCCTGCACCCTCACCCGGCCTGCGGCCGGCCTCTCCCAGAGGGAGAGGCAAAGGAGTCGGCAGCCCCTCTCCTCCTCGACTCTTGGACGGCAGTGAAGGCGGGGGCTCGGGACGAGGATGCGGAGTCGCGGCGCTTCGCCGCAGCGAACGCAACTCGTACCGGCCCTGGTGCCGGTTGAAAAGCCAGGTCATGCGGAAAACGCAGGAAGCCCGGAGCGGAAGCGACGGGGCCGGCTTGACGGCACAATTCAAGGTTCAATAAGCCGAGCGGCTTGGGCGAGCCAGGCGACGTGCGTCTGCAGTCGCCCCCTACCGCTGCGGGCGGTCCTCGTCGCCGAGGCCGTCGTAGCGGGAGACGTAGCCGGGGCTTCGCGCGCGGATGCATTCGGCCTCGTACTCGCCCACGACCCGCCGCTGGATGAGGTCGCGGCACGAGGCGTTGATGGGGTGCGCGATGTCGGCGTACAGCCGCGCGCGACCGTCGCCGTCGCGGAGCGGCTCGCCCCGCGAGAGCCGGCCGCCGCACTGGTTGCAGTAGACGGCCCGCAGCGGGTTCTTGTGGCTGCAGCCCCGGCAGTGGGTGCAGAGCTTGCGACTGGGCATCGCCACGAACGGCCCCGTCGGACCGCCGATCAGCTTGATGTCCCGGATCACGAACGCGCCGTCGATCGTGATCGAGCAAAACGCGAGCAGCCGCTCCGCCGCGTTCTCCACGAGCTTGATCCGGACCTCGGTGATTTCCATGCGTCCCCTCCGCCGGGTCGCCGTCGATCACGCCCGCGGCGCCGCACGGGCTCCAGCCGGAGCGGTCGCGAGCCTGACCGTGAACACGCCCGGCCAGAGGCGGAGCCCGTCGGGCCCGCGGGCGGCGGCGAGCCGCGCCGCGATGCCCCGAGCCTCGGTCGCCGTGCGGGCCAGCGCGAAGCAGGCGCTGCCGCTGCCGGTGAGCCGCGGGCAGGCGGCCCCGGCGGCCGCGAGCGCCGCGAGCAGGCGGTCCACGTCGGGACACAGCCGTCGGGCCGGTGGTTCGAGGTCGTTGTGCACGAGCGGGATCGCCGCCCGCAACCCGCCGCGGGCGAGCGCCCCGGCGAGCCGCGCCGCGTCGCCGCGATGGGCGGGATCCGGCGCGCAGCCGGCGTAGACCGCCGCCGTTGAGAGCCCGGCGGCGGGGCAGGCGATCACGGCCGGCAGCGGCGGGATGCCGGAGACGGGCTCGAGCCGTTCGCCGCGGCCGCGGGCGATCGCCGGGCCGCCGGCGCAGAAGAAGGGCCCGTCGCTGCCCAGGCGCGCCCCCAGTTCGGCAAGCCGCGCCGCGTTCCAGTCGAGGCCCCAGGCTCGCGCCGCGCCGCGGAGTGCGGCGGCCGCGTCGCTCGAACCGCCCCCCAGGCCCGCGCCGGCCGGCACCAGTTTGACGAGTTCGATCTCGAGCCCCCGCTCGACACCTGCCTCGGCGGCGAGCATCTCGGCGGCCCGGACCACGAGGTTGTCGGGGCCCGGAGGCACGTCTCGGGCCAGGGGCGTGCCCGCGATCCCCGGGCCGTACCGGACGTGCAGCCGCACGCCGGGCTCGTCGGCGGCGCGGATGGCGAGCGTGTCGCCGAGCGTCACGCCGACCATGAGCGATTCGAGGTCGTGGTAGCCGTCGGGCCGCCGCGCGAGGACGGCGAGCGAGAGGTTGAGCTTGGCCGGCGCGGCCAGCGCGATGACCCGGTCGATCGATGTGCTCGCGACGGTCATGGAGGTGGAGCCACCTGGAACGAGCCTGCCGGTTTCCCGCCGTGGCCCAGGCCCAGACTCTACCCGCTTCTTCGTGGGGGTATCAACCCCCACGTGGCCCAGGCGGGCGCTCGCCCGCGGTCGCTCACCGCCAGTTCAGCACGAACGCCAGCGTGACGAGCGAGAGCGTCAGGCCGATGCCCACGACCACCGTGAGCAACACCGCGATGCTGCGGCCGGCCCAGAGGTCGTCGCGGATCATCTCCTGCCGCGATTCCTTGTCGAAGGAGGAGTTCCAGACCGGAAACGTGCGGTTGTCGTACACCCAGTCGGTCCGCTCTTCGAGGGTTTTCTGGCTCATGGGTGTCTGGGGGCCGATCGGGCCGCGGGGGGTTATGATTCGGAACGGGCTCCGCGGGAAATCTACCCCGCTCCCGGTGGCGTCGCCAGTGCGGGCGACCGCGAGCACCCCCTCCGCCCCGGCCCCTCCGATCGCCATGGACT
>JBJTJO010000178.1:0-13529 GCA_046095965.1 Planctomycetaceae bacterium | reverse complement strand
GAGTTCGCGGCTTGCGGGCGCGGCGAGTTGCACGCAGTTGAAGCCGAGGGCCGCGATCGCGGCGAGCGGCTCGCCGTTGTGCTCGAGGGCGCGGGGAAAGAAGGGCAGACCCGCCACCTCGAGCACAACGGCGAGCCGCTCGCCGCGATCGCGGCCCTCGGCTTCAACTGCGTGCAACTCGCCGCGCCCGCAAGCCGCGAACTCCTCGAGGAGGCCCGCCGCGCTGGGCTGTGGGTCATCTGCCCGCCCCCGGACATTCCCGACGTCGATCTGCGTGATCCCGAGTCGGTGCCCGTGCTGCGGAACTGGGACCGCGTGCTCGCCTGGGACCTCGGCAGCGGCCTCGCCGCGGCCGACGCGGAGCCGCTGGCGGAGCGGGCCCGGCGGGTGCGCGCCTGCGACCCCCGCGCCGGGCGGCCCCTCGTCGCGGCCGCCGACTCGTCCCTGCGCACCCTCTCGCGTCACGTGGACATGCTGGTCGCCCGCCGCACCGTGCTCGGCACGAGCCTCGAGCTCGACGCCTACCTGGCCTGGCTGCGGGAACGGCCGCGGCTCGCGCGGCCGGGCACGCCGCTGCTGGCGGCGCTCGCCACCGAGATCGATTCGCGCGCGGCCCGCCAGGCCGCGGCGATCTCCGGAGTCGGAGCGCATGGGCTCGCCGTGGATCCCGAGAGCCTCTGCCTCGCCTCGTTCGCGGCCGTCGCGGCGGGGGCCCGCGGCATCCTGTTCTCGTCGTCCGCCCGCATCGACGGCGAGGACCGCGAGACCCGCAAGCGGGCCGCCGCCTGCCGGGCGATGAACCTGCGGCTCGCGCCGCTCGAGCCGTGGGGCGCCGCCGGCCGGTTCGCCGCCGACGCGCAGGCCAGCGATCCCGACGTCCGCGCGGTCGTCATGGAGGCGGCGCGGGCGCGGGTCGTGCTCGCCTGGCGGACCGCGCAGGGCGCGCAGATCGTGGCCCGCCGCTACGGCGGCAGCGACGTGCCCGACGGCATGCCGCCGCTCACGCTGCTCGTGCCGGGGGCGCCCGAGGCGCACCGGGCCTGGGAGGTCGCGCCGGGCGGCCTCAGGCCGCTCACGCAGAAGCGCGTGACCGGCGGGGTCGCGGTGACGCTCGACTCGTTCCTGACGCACGCGCTCGTGCTCGTGAGCGGCGACCCGGCCGTGACCGGCCACGTTCAGGAGCGGATCCGCGAACTCGCGCCGGGTGAACTCGCCAGCGCGCGGGCCTTGGCCGGCATCGCCCTGGCTGACGCGGCCGACCTCCTCGGCCGGCTGCCGCCGCAGGCCTTCAGCGGGCCGCCCCCCGTGGCCGCCGGCCCGATGCTCGCCGCGGCCGACCGCCTCGTGGCCGACGGCGAGGGGCTCGCGGCGGCCGAGCCCGGCGAGGCCGTGGGCCGGCTCGCGCGGGCTGCGGCGATCGCCGGCCAGTTCGAGCGGCGGATCTGGGAGAACGGCGTGCGCGCCGACGGGTCGATGGTCGCCAGCCCGCTGGCCGTGGCCGACTCGGCGCTCGCGGAACAGTGGCGGTTCGTGGCGGCGCGGGCCTCCGCCGCGCCCGGCCCGGAACTCCTCCGGGGTGGCGGGATGGAGGGCATCGAGGATCTCGCCGGCAACGGCTGGCGGCACTTCGCGCTGCCGCAGTCGGATTTGCGGACGGGCGTCGAGATCGTGCGCCAGGCGCCGGCCGCCGGCTCCGGCGCACTGCGGCTCGTGGCCGCCGCCCCGGACCCGCGGGCGCCGCCCGTCGTCGTGGAGACGCCGCCGGTGTGGGTCACGACCCCGCCCCTGGCCGTGCCGGAGGGCACGCTCGTCGAGATCACGGCCCGCGTGCGGGTGCCCGACACGATCACCGGCAGCGTCGATGGCCTGCTCGTGTTCGACTCGTTCGGCGGCCCGGCGCTCGCCGAGCGGGTCGCGCGGACGCCCGCATGGCGTCGCCTCGTGCTCCACCGGATCGCCACCGGCGGAAGCGATCCCCTCGTGGTCACCTTCGCCCTCACCGGCATCGGCGCCGCGGAGATCGACGAGGTGTCGATCCACGCCCTCGAGCCCGGCGCAGCCGGCCGCACGCCCGCCGCGGTCGTGTCGGCGACCGACCGCACCCCGGCGTTCCCCGGCCCCGCCGACCTGCTCGCGCCGCGGCCGCTGCCGCCGGCGCCGCCGACGCCGAGCCGGCCCGCGTGGCCGGGCGCGAACCTCGCGTGGCCGAACCTCGTGCCCTTCGGCCGGCCCGACTCCACGCCGCCCCCCGGCCCCGGCGGCGGGACCGTGGACCCCTTCAAGCGGGCCCGAACGCAGCAGGCCGAGTGAGGGTGCTCCGCAATAACCCTCTCCCTCTGGGAGAGGGTGGCCGAAGGCCGGGTGAGGGTGCTTTGCAACAACCCTCTCCCTTTGGGAGAGGGTGGCCGAAGGCCGGGTGAGGGTGCCTGGTGAGGCGGTGCAGATTCCCAAGCACCCTCACCCCGGCCCTCTCCCAGAGGGAGAGGGAGAGATGAGAACAGGCCCTCTCCCAGAGGGAGAGGGAGAGATGAGAACAGGCCCTCTCCCAGAGGGAGAGGGGGAGTGGCAGCGGGCGGCGCGGGCGACGGCGTCGAGGTGGCGCAGACGCGTCGCCACCTCGGCCGTCAGCGCCGCGTCATCGAGCGCCGCGATCTCCCCCGGTGACATGATCCGGCCGAACTCGAGGCGGATCCGCCCCGGACGCGGGAAGCGGCGGGTGCGCGGCCAGCACTCGTAGGCTCCCACGATCGCGACGGGCACGATCGGCACGCCGGCGCGCCGCGCGATGACCGACAGGCCGCCCTTGATCTCGCCGAGCCTCCCGTCCGCCGTCCGGGTGCCCTCGGGGAACACGATCACCGCCGCGCCGCGCCTGAGCCGCTCGATCACCGCCCTCATCCCGGCCACCGCCGACGACTCGCGATCCACCGGAACCGCGTCGAGCGCCGTGATCACGAACCCGAACGGCTTGAACCGGTAGAGCGAACTGCGGGCGAGGCTCGACAGCCGGCGGTCGGTCGCCAAGCCGAGCAGGAGCGGATCGAGGTGGCTCTGGTGGCTCGAGAGGACCAGCAGGCCGCCGTGGCCGGGCAGCTTCTCGGCGAATCGCACCCGGATGCCGAACAGGGCGACGCCGAGCGTGCGGCAGAGCACCCAGAGCACGGCGTAGAGCACGCGGCCGAAGCGGGTATGGCCGCCGCCGGATCGGCCCGGTGGCGCGGCGGTCGATTCGACGGCGGCCGTCATCGTGCCGCTCCGCCGCGGTCCAGCACGAGCGCCACGAGCCGCTCGACCACGGCCTCGCGCGAGAGTCCGTCGGTCTCGAGCACGACCGCGTCGGCCGCCGGCCGCATCGCGCCCACGGGCCGCGTGCGATCCCCCTCGTCGCGGCGGGCCTGCGCCTGCTCGACGGCCGCGAGCGAGGAGGCCTCGCCCCGCGCGACCTCCTCGTCGTGGCGGCGGCGGGCCCGCTCGCCGGGGGAGGCGGTGAGGAACACCTTCACCTCGGCGTCGGGAAACACCTCGGAGCCCTGGTCACGCCCCTCCGTGACGACATCGATGCCCGCCGCCATGCGCCGCTGCACGCGCTTGAGCGCCTCGCGCACCGCCGGCGCGTCGGCGACCGGCCGGGTGGCGCGGGTCACCCGCTCGGTGCGGATCTCGGCCGACACGTCCCGGCCGTCGGCGAGCACGCGGCCGTCGCGAAACTCGATGGCGAGCTGCTCGGCGAGCGATGCGACGAGCGGCCCGTCGTCGAGCGCGAGGCCGCGCTCGAGGGCCACGAGCGCCACGGCGCGGTACATCGCACCGGTGTCCATGTAGCACCAGCCCAGCCGGGCGGCGAGCGCCCGCGCGGCCGTGCTCTTGCCGGCACCGGCCGGCCCGTCGAGCGTGACGATCATGCGCCGAATTCCAGGTCGATCGCGAGCCACTCGTAGGCAGCCAGAGACACTACGATCGCGCGGCCCTCGATCGCAACGGCGGTGCCGGGACGGGGGCGGCCGTCGTACTCGCGGGCCGCGGCCGCCGTGACGTCGCGGGCCCACTCCAGGCGCACCTGCCCCGCGGATCCCGCGCTCTCGAGGATGCCGATCCGCGCCCGCGCCACGCGGCCGTCGCGAACCTCGACGTCCCGCACGGTGACCCGGACGTTCGCCGGGCCGGGGCGCGGCATCGACCCCGGGGGGGCGCCCGCGAGGAACTCGAGGGCCGCGTCCCAGGGCCGCTCCAGGCCGATGCCGACGGCCAGCCGCCGCATCGCCGCGCCGGCCGGGCCCGCCAGGATCGTGTCGAGCACGTGCGGCGTCGATCGCACGTGCCAGGGCAGGCCACCCGTGAGGATCGTCGCGGCCTCGCCCGGAACGCCGCGCGCCCCGGCCGGGACGAGCTCCACGAAGTGCGGCGCGGTGAAGCGCGTGCGCTCGGTCGTGACCGCCTGCCCGTGGATGCCGCGCCGCACGTCGATGTCCTCGTTTTCGTGCCAGGCGAATCGGCAGGCGACGTGGTGGTCGGCGAGCAGCCCGCCTGCACGACCGTCGCAGCGCACCTCGACGTCGATCGTGACGAGCGGCCGGCCGGGCACCAGCGCGAGCCCCTGCACGAACGTGCCCGCCGCACGTCCGTCGGCACGCAGGAGCCGGCCGCGGCTCACGAGACCCGCCACGCCCGACGCGGTCGAGCCGCGCTCGATCACGTCGGCCACCATGCGGCCATGCCCATCAGGCCCGCGCACGCCGAGCTGCTGCGAGAGCCGGTTCGACCCGCCGGTGGTCCGCCGCAGGGCGAGGATGCCGCCGGTCTCTGGATGCACCGCGACCCGGATCGCGTCGGACTCGAGGACGAATTCGCGATCGCGACTCCGGGACGCGGTCCACCATCCCGCGAGCGCGCGCGCGGTGCCACGCGACGTGCCCGCCACCGCGCGCGGTGCCGCGGCAGGCAACGCGGCCGTGACGACGGCGGCGAGCTCACCGGACCTCGCGACGATCCGCCGCGCGGCGCCGGCCGCCGCCGCGACGGCGGCATCGATCGCGACGGCATCCCGCGGCAACGGACTCGGCGGAAACGCGTCGGGCGCGAATGCCATTGCCATCCCGGCACCGACGGTGCGCCGGAACAGTTCCTCGGGCGCGACGAAGGTGCCGAGCGCGGTGCTCCACCCGCCGATCCTCCGCAGCAGCCCGTGCCAGGCCGAGGCCGTGCCGGCTGGGTGCGCGAAGGTGACCACGGCGACATGGTCGTGGTCCATCGCGTCGCCGAGCCGATCGGGCATCGTGAGCGTGGCGGCGGCGCTTCGCGCGTCGAGCGGCGGACGGGCGAGGGCGTCGATCGTCGCGCCCCCGGTGCCCTCCCAGAGGATCCGGCCCGCCCCGGGGTCCGGCAGCGCCGCGCCGTCGAACGTGCCCCAGACGGCCCCCGCGAAGCCGAGTCCGGACAGCACCTGCGGCAGGAACGCCGAGCCACCGCCACCGTGCCGCGCGAAGACCGTCGGCCGGCGGCCGATGACCGACTCGCAGGCCTCGGCCCCGGCCTC
Source organism: Planctomycetaceae bacterium (assembly GCA_046095965.1). Lineage (GTDB taxonomy): Bacteria > Planctomycetota > Planctomycetia > Pirellulales > UBA1268 > QWPN01. Next base: position 7,996 of record JBJTJO010000178.1, on the reverse strand, counting down.
GAACGACTCGAGGATCTCCTCGGGCAGCCGGGCGTCGAGCGGACGCTCGTCGAGCGGGCCGCCGCACAGCGTCGCCCCGCCCCGGCTGACCCGCTCGCCCAGCGCCGCCACGGCGTCCGCATCCCGCGCCGCGACCGCGCCGAGCGTCCGCGGCGCGGCGACGACACCCAGCGGCACCGGCGCGGCGAGCTCGTCGCACAGCAGCGGTCCCGCCGTCGATGCCGTGAGCAGCACGAGATCGACGAGCCAGGCATCGACGGGATAGTAGCGGGCCCGCGACGCCTCGAGGCTCCGGAAGCATTCCGCGAGGCCGGTGCGGACGTCGTCGTCACGGCCCGCCACCGCCGCGACCGCGGCCGCCCGAACCGCGGCGGCGAGGCCGGTCGATTCCAGGTCCGCGTCGCTGCGCATCCGCCGCGCGAGCAACTCCGCGAGGAGCACGGCCAGGCCGAGCGCCTGGAAGTCGTCGATCCAGCGGTCGGCCACCGATTCACCGTCCGGCTCACCGGCCGCGGCCAGCGCCGCCGCGGCGATCGCGGCCCGGCCGGCGGTCCCTCGCACCATCCGTATGCGATCCCCCGTGCTCGCGTCGAACTGCGTCGCGAACCGGTCGTCCCACGACGACGGCACGATGCCGAGCAGCGGCCCCTCGGGCGGCGGGAGATCGACGCTGGCCCAGCGCGGCATCCCCGCCGCGGCGACGAGCCGGGGGTGCCAGGCCGCGGTCCAGGCGGCGAGCAGGTCGTCGGCCTCCCGTTCCTCCAGCCACGTGGGAAAGTCGTCGAGCGAGTGGCAGGGGAGGAAGACGACGGGGCGCGGCGCCGGGTCGCCGGGTTGGCTCTCGGAAGGCATGCGAGCAGTGTAGTTCAGCCACCGCGGCCGATCGGCGGTGCGGCGCGGCGCCGTTTGACACCCCTCGTGCGGCATTCGTAGATTTCATGAAGAAGCAGGGGCCACGGACGCTCATCCAGCAACCCCGACCGGCCTTCAGACAGCATTTCTTCCCCGCCGGCCCCCTCCGCCGCCCCCCTTCCGGAACCGCAGGCCAGCATGGCGACCAGCCCGTACACGTGGGGCATCGACATCGGCAAGTGCGCGCTGAAGGCGCTGCGGTGCCGAGTGTCCCCGTCCGATCCGCGGAAGCTCGTCGCGGAGGCATTCGACTACGTCGAATACCCCATGCTGCTCTCGCAGCCCGAGGCCGACGCGGCGGAACTCGTCCGGGCGGCGCTCGAGGAGTTCACGGGGCGCAACCCGCTCCGCGGCGACAAGGTGGCGCTGGCCGTGCCGGGCCAGCTGGGCCTGACGAAGTTCATCAAGCTGCCGCCGCTGGAGGTGAAGAAGATTCCGGACATCGTCCGGTACGAGGCCCGCCAGCAGATCCCCTTCCCGCTCGACCAGGTCGTCTGGGACTGGCAGCGGCTGCCGGGGGGCGCCGAAGAGGGCGGCTTCGTCATCGACGCGGAGGTGGCGATCTTCGCGATGAAGCGCGACCAGGTCTACCGGGCCCTGGCCCCGCTCGAGCACGCCGGTGTCGAGATCGACCTGCTCCAGCTCGCGCCGGTCGCGCTGGCGAACATGGCGATGTTCGACCAACTCCCGCCCGCCGCCGCCGCCGACCCTGAGAAGCCGCCGCCCGCGGTGGTGATCGTGGCGATGGGCGTGGACACGACCGACGTGGTGATGACCAACGGCCTGCGGATTCAACAGCGCAGCATGCCCATCGGCGGCAGCTCGTTCACCAAGGCGCTCGTCAAGGACTTGCGGCTGACGTTCGCGAAGGCCGAACACCTCAAGCGGCACGCCGTGCGGGCCGAGGATCCGAAGGCCGTCTTCACCGCGATGCGGCCCGTCTTCAACGAGTTCGCCTCGGAGCTGCAGCGGTCGCTGAACTACTTCACGAGCGCCGACCGCACGGCGACGATCGGCCGCGTGCTGCTGCTCGGCAACGCCGCCAAGCTGCGCGGCCTGTCCGACTACGTCGGCAAGCAGCTGCAACTCGACGTCCAGCGGCTGGATTCGTTCGCAAACCTCGAGGGCCCGGGGGTGGTCGGGGCGCCGGCATTCCGCGAGAACAGGCTCGGATTCGGCACGGCGTACGGGCTCGCGCTGCAGGGCGCCGGGGGGGCGAGCCTGGTCACGAACGTCATGCCCCGGGAGATCGTGCGCGACCGGCTGATCGCCGCCAAGCGGCCCTGGGCGATCGGCGCGCTGCTGGGCCTCGTGACTGCCGCCCTGCTCAACTTCGCGGGATTGTTCCTGGCCTGGCGGACCTACGCCGCCGAGCGCTACAAGGCGGCCTTCTCCGCGAGCGATTTGGTGCAGCAGCGGTCGCAGAAGGTGACCGGTGAGGTGGCCGACGCGAAGCAGAAGCACGAGGCCGCCGCGTCCCTGGCCCGCACCTTCGCCACCGTCCACGGCCGACGGTTCCAGTCGCTCGACATGCTGCGGGCCATCGAGGCCTGCCTGCCACGGGAGAAACTCGACGCCGAGAGGATCGGCGACCGCGAGGAACTCCACGTGGATGCGATCGAATGCCAGTTCTTTCCGGACCTCGCCACATGGTTCACGGCGATCAAGCCCTTCTGGGAAGAGACGCACGGCGGAGGGAAGCGTGCAGTGGCCGCGCCGGAGGGCGGGGAACCGTCGCTGGATCCGGCCCAGCCGGCCACTCCGGGTCCGACCGGGCCCGGCTGGGTGATCCAGGTGGTTGGCCACCATTTCCACAACGAGGACGAGCACGGCGCGAGGCAGGACGAGCAATTCCTGCGCGACACCCTGATCCGCAATCTCGATGGCGCGGGCGTCGCGGTGCCGGTCTCCACGGTTCCGCCTGGCGCGGATGCCGCGGCGCCGCCGACGGTGCCGATCAAGAGCCTGGGCATCGATTTCCCCGTCATCGTGTCGTCGCCGCCGGTCAAGAAGGATCGAGTCCAGCCGCCGACCGCCGGCGGCGCGCCCCGCGCGGGTGGATCCGGTGTGCCGCCGGCCGACGCCGCCGACGCCACGGAGTTGAAGCGGTACGATTTCGTCGTCCAGTTCTGCTGGCGTCCGGGGGTCGATGTTCGGCCCCAAGCCCCGCCGGCCGATCCGGCGCCCGCGGTGCCCTGAAGGAACGCCACCCATGGCAGGCATCGCCATACCCGAGAACCTGCGGCCCTTCGTCGCCGCCGTCGTCAAGTATCACTTCTGGATCCTGGCGGCGATCGCACCACTGGTCCTCGTGCCGACGCTCTTCCTGGGCACGAGTGGTCTGCGGACCCGCATCACCACCGCCCGGCGGCAGATCGATTCGAAGCTCGGTCAAGCGCGGACGGTCACGGCGCTGCAACCCCATCCGAACGAGGCCTGGCGGACCGCGATCGAGAACGACGCGGCGTCCGTGGACCGCGAGATGCGGGACGAGTGGCGACGGTTCTGGCACAGCCAGGCCAGCCTGCGGACGTGGCCGGCGGAACTCGGCAAGGAGTTCCTCGACGACGTCGCGTCACTGCAGCCTGGCGGCAAGTTGCAAATCGCTTCCCTCAACCGCTACCAGAACATGGCGCCCCGCCTCGTTCGCACCCTGCCCCAGTTGATGGGCGTCGAGGACACGATGGCCGCGGCAGCGACTCCCGACGGGAAGCCCGTCGCTGCAGGGCAAGCCGGCGTCGCTGCCGGGTTGACGCCGAAGCTGACGTGGAACCCCGCCACGCAGCGCCGGATCCACGACTCCTTCGTGTGGGACCGCAGGCCGAACACGACGCAGGTCCTCGTGGCCCAGGAGGATCTCTGGGTGTATGGCATGTTCTGCAGGCTGCTGGCCGGTTTCGTGAAGGGTGCGACCGGCGGACACGACTCGCCGCTCACATCCGTCGATGAACTCGCCGTCGGCTTCCCGGCGATCGTCAATTCCGACCGGGGCCAGCAGGCATCGCGCATTTTCCTCCCGAAGGGTGCCGGCGCTCCGGAAGGCATGCCCGGCATCGACGCGCCGGCGGGCGCGGACGGCCCGGCGCAGCCGCCCTGGAATCCGCGTTTTTCGGGGGCGGGCGGTTCCCGTCCGAGTGTCGGTGAGCAGCCCGCCGGGCCCACCGAGGCCGACTACCTTGGCTTTCTCTATGTCGATCTCGACGGCAAGCCATTGTCCGCCGCCGACCTCGCCGCCAAGCCGGGCATGCAGATGGTGCACCTCATGCCGTTCGTGCTCCGGGTGACCATGGACCAGCGGAAACTGGATGCCTTGCTGCTGACCCTGGCATCCGCGCCGGTGCCGATCGACGTGCGACAGGTCCGGGTGAACCCGGGGACGACCACGGGCGCCGGCGCGGCCTCCCGCCGGCAGAACGACGTGATCGTCGAATTCCAGGGCACCGTGGCGCTGGCCACCAATCCCGCGGCTGCGACGCCCCCCCAACCGGCAGAGGCCGGGGGCACCCCATGACGGCCGAGGCCACACCATGAAGCTGCCAGTTCCCGACCTGCGCGCCGTGCCGGACTTGCTCGTGCGGCACGGCGAGAAGATCGTCGTCACCGTCGTGGGCCTCGCCGGCCTGTGGCTGGTCTGGGGCGGTGTGCATGCGCTGCGATCGCTGACGGTGAAGGACACGCAAACGCCCGAAGCGGTGGATCGGGCGGCCACGCAGGCGCGTGGGCACATCGAGCGTGACGCTCAGCCCCCGGCCGACCTCCTGCCGCCGCGTGAGCCACTGGCCCGTGCCATCGATCCGTGGCGGACGCCGCTCGTGCCATGGTGGACCGGCACCGCAGCGCCCGTGCTCACGATCGCCAAGCCTCCGGTGCTCGCGGCGCTCGATCGCCCGCTGTTCAACGAACTGGCGAAACGAAGCCGGCCGGAGGTGCTGCCCCTCGAGGACCTGCGGGCCGTCGCGGGCGTCGCGGTTCTGCCGGTGACCACGCCGACTGCAGAACCGGGAGGCGCCGCTCCGCGCCCGCCGGTCGCCGCGCCGCCGGCTGGCAAGGGCACCAAGCCGCGAGCGGGGCGCGATCCGCTCGCCGGCGGACCCGAGGCGACCACCCCGGATGCAACGGCCGGAGCCGTCCCCGACGTCGAACGGCGCCGGATCGTGCCCTACGTCGTGGTCACGGCGCTCATCCCGGTGAAGAAGCAGCAGGAGGAATATCGGAGACGGTTCGAGTCCACGTCCCGGCCCTCCGATCATGACTTGCGGCGCGACATGCCGCTGTGGTGCGACTTCGAGATCGACCGGGCGACGGTCGGCCCGGACGGCAAGGAGACGTGGACGCGACTCGACCTCGCGGCCATCGACACGAAGCGCGCGACCGACTGGGGAGCCGACGCGGCCGTGGGTGTGCCCACGGAATTTCTGCTGGGCTCGGGAGAGGACGCCCGCAGCAAGCAGACGACGCCGATCGGCTTTTGTGCCCCCCTGCCACGGCGCCTCGATGGCACGTGGGAACTGGCCGACCTTCATCCGTGGGTGGCGGAACGGCTCGAGGCCACGTTGGCCGCGGATCGCCCTGAACCAGCCAAGCCCCGTCAGCCGGTCGAAGCCCTGCCGGACCGGGAGGGGCCGGGCTTCGATGAGAAGGACCAGCCGCCGGCCGACCAGCCGCCGATCGAGCAGCCGCAACAACTTCCCGACTACCGCCTGTTCCGATTCATCGACACCGACGTGAGTCCGGGCACGTCCTATCGCTATCGCGTCAGGCTCAAGGTCTACAACCCCAACTACGCCAAGAATCCCGAGAAGATGCGGCCGCACCTGGAGAGCCCCGACCTGGCCATCGAACTGAAGCTCGCCTCGCCCGAGAGCAAGCCCTCGCCGCCCGCCGTGGTCGCGGACCCGACACGCGTGGTCATCGGCACCCTGAGGCGTGCCGAGGCCAAGGAACTGCGGCTCAAGCCCGGCACGCTCGAGGTGCTGGTGCTCGCGCCGAGCGCGACGACCGGCTCGTACGCGCTCCGCGGGCTGATCGCGGACCCCGGCGCGGTTCTCGACATCGACGAGGAGATCAACAAGCGGTATCGCAGCCGGGCACGCGGCGAGAAGGTCGTGACGGACCGGCTGCTGCTCGATGCCCGGGGCCGCCAGGATGACCGCCGCGACGCACCGGCCGAGAAGGAGAAAACTCCGGGCACGATTCCCGAACCGCTCGACGTGCTCTGCGTCCGTCCGGACGGCTCGTTCGAACTCGCCTCGCTCGCCGACTCCGAGCGGCCTCTCGACGCGTATCGCGACACGCTGCCGGCACGGGGCACGAAGGCAGACGCCAAGGAACCTGCTCCCGGCGACTCCACCCGCCCCGACGTTCCTTCCGATCAGCCCGTGCGCCCCAGGGTCCCCTTCTGATGAATCTGCGTCGTCCGCGTTTCCAACGCGTCGCGGTCCATGGCTGTCTCTGCATCGCCGCGCTCGCCGGCGGCGCCGGAGTCCTGGGCCAGGACAAGACCGGCGCTCCATACGACGAATGGAGACTCGTCGAGCCGGCCCAGGAGATGCAGGACTACAAGGCCGCCCTGCGCGACGGATCGTTCGACGAGGCCAGCCGGAAGTTCCTCCTGGAGATCGCGCTGCCGCAACTCGGCATGCGGAAGAACCGGGCGGCCATCGACGCCGTGCGGCGGCGGATGCGGGAGGTGCTGTGCGGCGAAGGGGGAGGAGACCCCAAGGCCGCCACGTCGGCGATGCAGATCGTGAAGGAATTCATGACCGGCCTGGCACGCGACAAGAAGGCCGATCTCGTCACCCGCGTCAACGCGGCCCTGCTGGTCGGTGAACTCCGCGGGGGCAACAAGCCGTGGACGCCCGCCGTGGCGCCGCTGGCCGAGATGCTCGGAGACGACGCCCTGCCGGCGGCCGTGCGGATCGCCGCCGCCGCGGGCCTGGCCAGACACGTGGAGGCGGACCCCGAGGCGCGGGCGACCGATGTCGGCCCGAAGCTCGTCGCGGTCGCCGGCTCGCCGCTGGCGGGGCTCGATCCCGTGGCGGCCGACTGGCTGCGGTCGCGGGCCCTGTCCATGCTCGCACGCATGGGCCCCGCCGCACCGAACGGCACCGGGGCGATGGCCGCCACGGTGCTCGCGGACGCCCAGCGGCCGATCGACGTGCGGGTGCGGGCCGCCGCGGCCGCGGGGCGCTGCGTCAAGGCACCGGGTGATACCGACGTGGCGGCGGCGATCAGCGCGATCCGGGCGGTCGCCGACGCGGCGCTCGCCGCCACGAAGGCCGCCACCGACCGCCGCGAACGCGCCCTGCGCCTCGCCGGGGTCGCCGCCGGACAGCTCCAAGCCAAGCCCCAGGCGGGCGTCGTGGTGGACGGCGTGCCTGCGGGCGGCACGACGCAGGCCTACCGTCGCGATGCCTGGAGGCTGGCGACGTTGGCCGACGCCCTGGCCACCCCTGCCGGGGATGCCGGTCTGGCCCGGTTCGCGGGACCGGCGGCCGTCACGGCCACCGACATGGCGCGGGCGCTGCGGGAGGGTGCCGCCCGGCTCGACGCGCAGCCCGACTCGGCAACGCTCGATGCGGCGATCCAGGGCCTCGCTGCCACGGGCAAGCCGGCTGCCGCAGCCGACGGCACTCCCGCCACAGGCAAGCCCGCAGCGGTCCCCGAGCCCGCCGACGGCATTCCCTTCGGCGAGAAGTGACGGCCCGGACTATTTCCGGATCAGGTCCTGCACCGTCATGCCCGACGGGATCATCGGCAGCACGTGCTCCTGGTAGGGCACCTGCACGTCGAGAATCGCCGGGCCCGGGGCGTCGATGAGCCGCTGCAGTGCCGGCACGAGGTCGGCCTTCTCGGAGATCGTCTCGGCCTGCCAGCCGAAGCCCGTCGCGATCATGACGAAGTCGGGGTAGCGGTCGCCGGGAGAGATGCCGTCGCCCTGGCCGCAGGCCTCGGGGTGATCGACGGGCCCGAGGTAGGTGTGGGCCCGGTTACCCTTGAAGAACCGGTCCTCCCACTGCACCACCATGCCGAGGTGCTGGTTGTTGAGCAGCAGCACCTTGACCGGGATGTTCTCGGTCTTGCA
>JBJTJO010000177.1:0-5616 GCA_046095965.1 Planctomycetaceae bacterium | reverse complement strand
GGCAACGTCCGCGAGTTGCGGCAGGCGGTCGAGTTCGCGGCCGTCGTCGCCCGTGGTCACGCGCTCTCGCCCGCGCACCTGCCCCCGGTCGGTGCGGAGTCATCCGTGAGCCACTCGAGCGCCATCGAGCCGGCTGCCGAGGGCGTGGCCGCGGCCGTTCGCGAGTGGGCCGCGGCCGCACGGCGGTCGTTCGGGGGCCTCCCCGAGCCCGATCTCCATCACCGGCTGCTCCGGGTCGCCGAGGCCTCGCTCCTCCGCGAGGCGCTCGCCCACGCGGGCGGCAACCGCACGGCCGCGGCGAAACTCCTCGGCCTCGACCGGGCCACGCTCCGCACGAAGCTGCGGCTGCTCGGCATCGACGACTGACCTGCGGGCGGGTGGTGAAATTTTCACCGGGCGGCGGTGCTGGATTCCCCGCAAAAGACGGCCGATTCGGCGGTAGTCTCGCGGATGTTCCCACCGCGCACGTTTCTCATGCATATCCATCCGACACGCGACCGCCGCTGGAGGGGGTTCAGCTATGTAGGGGTTTGTCAACCCGCGTCGCTCTACTCGATCATCGCGCACCTCCTCGGGAGCCGGCGGGCTCGTGGAGCGCAGGCCCTTCCACAGCCGGAGCGGAGCGAGTCCGCCGGCGGGTCAGCGCTCAGTGGTCTGAAGCTGGTTTTGACCTCGAGGCGCCCTCGCGGGGGCCATTCAGCTATTCGGGATCGCGGAGACGTGCTCCGGTCCCATGAGATCGCGTACGGGAGGATCGGTGCCCATTCACACTCGCGGGATCTGACCGTTGAGGCCGTGTCCCAAAAAGCCTGTCGAGCTACCGAGCCCCGTGTCTCACCCCGAGGTCCCGTCATCACTCACTCGTCAGGCCGCGACTGGATCGCGGCTCTTGTACGGTTCGTCCTTTCGTTGAAGAGTCCACATCAGGACCAGGATCTTGCGCGCAACGGCCACGGCGGCGGCCTTCTTGCCGGCGGTCTTGGCGATCCGCAGCCAGGTCTTCTTGAAGCCGGCATCGCAGCGGATCGCCGTCCAGGCAGCCTGCTGCAGCACCTTGGCGTGCTGCCGGGTGAGGCCGTTGCGGTGCCTGGTCCAGTTGCGGAGCACCTGGACGTTCTCCGGCGGCGCCCAGGCCAGCGGCAGCCTGCCGTCGGCCAGCAAGAGCGCGACGTTCAGGGCATCTTCCCGATCGGTCTTGATCCGGCGGCCGGCAAGTGCCCGTGCCCCACGGGCATCGCAGAGCACGAGTTGTCCGGCCAGCGGCTCGAGTTCCGCCCACAGCCAGCGGTAGAAGCCCACCGTCTCGATCGCCACCACGCTCGGCTGCGGCAGCGAGGCGAAGAACGACCGGATGCGGTCCCGGCACTTGCAGGCCATCTTCGTGTAGCTGACCTCGCGGTCCCTTCCGCGCAGCACGCACGCCGTCAGCGTGTCCTTGTGAAGATCGATGCCGACGAAACAGGCCGCGTCACTTCGAGCAATCATCGTGAACTCCATGTCAGGGGGAAACGGTCTAGGCAACCACTGAGAGGGTATGTGAACGCATGCCCTCGCCCCCTACATGGTTTCACGCTCGTCGAACTGCTCGTGGTGATCGCGATCATCGCGTCGCTGCTCGGCCTCCTGCTGCCGGCCGTGCAGAGCGCCCGCGAGTCGGCGCGACGGACGCAGTGCGCCGTCAATGCCCGCCAACTCGTGCTGGCCGTGACCGTCTACGAAACCGCGAAACGCCAGTTCCCACCGAGCATGCTCCATCAGCCGGGAACGGCATTCGTGAGCAACAACGGCTCATGGAGCGTTCATGGCCGGATTTTGCCGTATATCGAGGAGGGTGGCGCAGCGGCGCGGGTCAATCTTGAGCAGGCGTGGGACGGCGGCTTTACGACCGCCACCCCCGACCCGGCGACGAATTGGGCGATCGTCCGCAGCCTGCGGATCTCGATCTTCGCCTGCCCGAGCGATCCCAACGGCGTTGTCGTCCGCACCAAGAGCGGCGTCGCCTACGTCTTCCCGCACACCTACGGCTTCAACTCGGGACCCTGGTTCGTCTACGACACGGACACGTGCAAGGGAGCGGACGGAGACTTCTTCCCCAACTCGACGCTGAAGCCCGGCGAGGTCGCCGACGGCCTGACCAAGACGCTCTGTGTGGCGGAGGTGAAGGCCTTCACACCCTACGTCCGCAACACGTCCGATCCGGGGTCGACGTATCCGCCCGCCGCACCCCCGTCCGACCCTGGGGTGATCAGCGGCCTGGCCAGCGGCGGTGACGCAAAACTCGGAGCAGCCACGAACGACTGCACGGGCCACACCGAGTGGCCCGACGGCCGCGTCCACCACAACGGGTTCACCACGGTATTCGGCCCGAACACCAAGGTGCCTCACATCGCTGGCGGAGAGGAGTACGACATCGACTACAATTCGAGGCAGGAGGGGAGCAACAAGACGGCGCGGACCTTCGCTACGATCACTTCGCGTAGCCATCACCCAGGTGTCGTGACGGTCGCGATGCTCGACGGCTCGACCCGGGCTCTCGAAGACACAGTGGACGTCCGGGTCTGGAGGGCCATGGGCACCAGGGCGGGGAACGAGACGGTCCCGCCGTGACGAGCCGGTTGCTTTACCCGGATCAGGCACGACTGTAATCTGCCATGCGTGCGGGCCGGTTCGTGTGCCCGTGAACCCGTGTCCCGCGTAAAAGGCTCTTTCATGGACATCCTCGGTGAGATCTTGAAGCAGGTGCTCGAAGGCGCCGCCCAGCAGCAACAGGCCCCGCAGCGGCAGCCCCAACAGCGGCCGGCACCGCAGCAGCCACCCCAGGGCATGCCCTCGGCCGACGATCTCGGCGACATCCTCGGCCAGATCTTCGGCGGCGGCGGCGCGCAGAAGCTCCCCGATGTCGTCAAGCAGTTCGAGGAGAAGGGCATGCGCGACCAGGTGGACTCGTGGGTCCGCACCGGACCGAACAAGCCGGTCGATCGCCGGCAGATCGAGGACGTCTTCGGCCAGCGCGAGCTCGAGGGCATCGCCCGCAACAAGGGCATCGATCGCGACCAACTCGCCGAGGTGCTCGCGAAGTACATCCCGCGGATCATCGACGAGCTCACCCCGCAGGGGCAACTGCCTCGGCGCTGACTGAAGGTGAATGGCAGCCCTTCGTGGCGATCCGGTTCAGCCCGGCAATGCGATATCTCCCTCTCCCCCTGGGAGAGGGCCGGGGTGAGGGTGCCTTCGTGGTCATCTGCAGTCTGCCGGCACCCTCACCCGGCCTGCGGCCGGCCTCTCCCCAAGGGAGAGGCAAAAAGGGAACGCGACATCTTGAATGGACGCACGCGGGCGCGGCACGACCGCACCTGGCGGCATGATCGCGCCAGCCGCTCCGGACCGCCTGCGCCTTCGACTTTGTGCAGGCGCCGCGGCCGCGCCGCCGATATCTCCCTCCGTGCCGGTGATCACCGGCCTCACGCCCGCGGCGGAACCCTCCCGCCGACGTCCCGGCGCGTCGTCTCCACGCACCACTCCCAGGAACCGTCATGCCCACTCGTCGCCGCCCCCCGGCCGCCGCCGTCCAGGCCCCGCTCGAGACCTACCTCCGCGAGATCAACGAGACGAGCCTGCTCACGGCCGACGACGAGAAGCGGCTGGCACGGGCGATCGCCGCCGGCGACGCCCTGGCCCGTGACCACATGGTGCGGGCCAACCTGCGGCTGGTGGTGAACATCGCCCGCGGCTACGCCAATCGCGGCCTGCCGCTCCCCGACCTCATCGAGGAGGGCAACCTCGGCCTCCTGCGGGCCGTCGAGGGCTTCAACCCGGACATCGGCACGCGGTTCAGCACCTACGCCAGCTACTGGATCAAGCAGTCGATCAAGCGGGCCCTCATCAACTCCGGAAAGACGATCCGCATCCCGGCCTACATGGTCGAGTTGCTCTCCAAGTGGCGGCGGGCGACGGCGCGGCTCTCCGAGATCCTCGGCCGCACGCCCACACCCGAGGAGATCGCCCGGCTCCTGGGCCTGGCCCGCAAGAAGCTGCCGATCATCAAGAAGGCGATCCACGTCCACACCGCGACGCCCCACACCGAGCAGGAGGACGGCGGCTGGTCGCTCGGCGAACTGCTCCACGACGACGGGGCGCGCTGCCCGGCCGACGTGCTGCTCGACGCCGACACGCTCCAGCACGTGCTCGCCCACATCGACCGCCTCGACGACCGGGCCAAGCGGATCATCCGCCTGCGATTCGGCCTCGGCGGAGGCCAGCCGATGACCCTCAAGGAGATCGGCGGCGAACTCGGCCTGACCCGCGAACGCGTGCGGCAGATCGAGGCCGAGACGCTCGCCGGACTGGCGGCCGCGATCGACGGTGGCCCGGAGGCCAACATCCGCCTGCGACAGGGAGCCTGACCCATGAACCTCGCCCGCCACATCCGCGCGATCCCCGACTTCCCCAAGCCGGGCATCCTGTTCCGCGACATCACGCCGCTGCTGTCCGACCCCGCGGCTCTGGTGGACGCCATCGACCGCCTCGTCGAGCCGTGGCGATCGGAGAAACTCGACGCCATCGCGGCCATCGAGGCGCGGGGCTTCCTGTTCGCGGCTCCCATGGCCCTCGAACTCGGCGTGGGCGTGGTGCCGGTCCGCAAGCCGGGCAAGCTCCCCGCCGCCACGATCGCGCACGAGTACGACCTCGAGTACGGCCGCGACCGTCTCGAGATGCACTCCGACGTGCTCGCGCGGCACGCCCGCGTGCTCGTGGTGGACGACGTGCTGGCCACCGGGGGCACGGCGGCGGCCTGCACGAAGCTCGTCGAGATGGCCGGCGGCGTGGTGGCCGGCGCGGCCTTCCTCGTGGAGATCGCCCCCCTGGGCGGCCGCGAGCGGCTCGCGCCGCACCGCGTGGAATCCGTGCTCGTATATTGACCGCATGGGACTCGCGAGCTGCTCCCGCGTCGTCGTGGCGATGTCCGGCGGCGTGGACTCGAGCGTGGCCGCGGCGCTCCTCGTCGAGGCGGGTCACGACGTCGTCGGCGTCTTCATGCGGCAGGGCCGGCCGCCGGAGGCTCCCGCCGGGCCGGCCCGCCCGGGGCACCAGGGCTGCTGCGGCGTGTCCGACGCGCTCGACGCCCGCCGCGTGGCCGACCGGCTCGGGATCCCGCTCTATGCCCTCGATCTGACTCCCGACTTCGGGCGGATCATCGACTACTTCGCCGCCGAATACGGCCGCGGCCGCACGCCCAACCCGTGCGTGCGCTGCAATTCGTGGCTGAAGTTCGGTCGGCTGTTCGACCACGCCGACGCGATCGGCGCGAGCCACGTGGCCACCGGCCACTACGCCCGGCTGGAGGCGGGGCCCGACGGCACGCCCGTGCTCCGCCGTGGCCGCGACGCCGCGCGCGACCAGTCCTACGTGCTCTTCGAGGTGCGCGCCGACCGGCTCGCGCGGATGCTCCTGCCGGTGGGCGATCTGCCGAAGGCCGAGGTCCGCGACCGCGCCCGGGCGCTCGGCCTCGTCACCGCCGACAAGCCCGACAGCCAGGAGATCTGCTTCGTCGCGCCGGGTGAGCACGCGGCGCTCGTGGCCCGGCGGCTCGGCGGTTCGCGCGCCGGCGAGATCGTG
>JBJTJO010000176.1:0-2767 GCA_046095965.1 Planctomycetaceae bacterium | reverse complement strand
TCGGCCCAGGTGATCGGTCGGTAGTGCTGGGAGCCCTGCTCCAGGACCACGGGCTGCACGAGCCGGCCCGAGTGCTCCATCTCGCGCGGCGAGAACCTCCGCAGCTGCGGGATCGAATAGGTCTCGAAGAAGGACGGCTTCACCGCCCCCTGCATGTCGGCGACCATCGCCTGGAACGACTTCTTGCAGACCTCCGGGAAGTGGCCGGCCTCGTTGACCATCCCGCCGGCCTGCCCTCCCATGCCGAGGGCGCAGGTCTTGCACGCGTTCCGGGAGCGCATGGCCTTCCAGAACTTCCAGAGCCCGCCCGCCTCGCGGGACTTCTTGAACGTGTAGAGGACGGCCCGCCAGCCGCCTCCGGTGGTCACGCGGCCGAAGAAACGTCCCATCGGCGTCGTGTCCTCAGCCCAGGCTCACGGTGACGGTCTTGTGCTCGAGGTAGGGATCGAGGCCCTTCTCGCCGAGTTCGCGGCCGAAGCCCGACTGCTTGAAGCCGCCGAACGGCGCCGCCGCATCGAACACGTCGTAGCAGTTCACCCACACGGTGCCGGCCCGCAGCCGCTTCGCCACCTCGTGGGCCCGTGCCACGTCCCGCGTCCAGACCGCAGCCGCGAGGCCGAAGGTCGTGGCGTTGGCCCGGCGAACGAGCTCGTCCATGTCGGAGAACTTCAGCACCGAGAGCACGGGCCCGAAGATCTCCTCGCGGGCGATCGCCATCTCGTCCTTCACGTTCGTGAACACGGTCGGCTCGATGAAGAAGCCCCTGTCGCCGACGCGCTTGCCGCCGGTGGCGCAGGTGGCCCCCTCCTTCTTCCCCGACTCGATGTAGCCCATGATCTTGTCGAACTGGGCCTTGTCCACCTGCGGGCCCTGATCGGTGGCGGGATCGAACGGGTCGCCCACCTTCCGCTTCCTGCTCTGGTCCACGACCCGCTCCACGAACTCGCCGTGGATCCGGTCCTCGACGAAGAGCCGGGAGCCGGCGCAGCAGCACTGCCCCTGGTTGAGGTAGATGCCCACGTGCGCCCCGGCCGCCGCGGCCGCCATGTCGGCGTCGGCGAACACGATGTTGGGGCTCTTGCCGCCGAGCTCGAACGTCAGCCGCTTCAGTCCGTCGGCGGCTTGCCGCATGATGATCTGCGCGGTCTCGCCCGAACCCGTGAAGGCCACCTTGTCGATGCCCGGATGCTTGACGATCGCCGCGCCGGCCGTCGGCCCGAAGCCCGGCACCACGTTGATCACGCCGTCGGGCACGCCGGCCTCCTGCGCGAGCCTGGCCAGCCGCAGGCAGGTCAGCGGCGTCTGCTCTGCCGGCTTCATCACGACGGTGCAACCCGTGGCCAGGGCCGGACCCCACTTCCAGGCCGTCATAAGAATCGGGAAGTTCCAGGGGATGATCTGGCCGGCCACGCCCACCGGCTCCTTCCGCGTGTAGCAAAAATAGTTGCCGTTGATCGGGATCGTGGCGCCCTGGATCTTGTCGGCCCAGCCGGCGTAGTAGCGGAGCGTGTCGAGCGCGAGCGGGATGTCGCCGGCCCGCGCGTCCTTCACCGGCTTCCCGTTGTCGAGCGACTCGAGGGCCGCGAGCTCGTCGATCTCGGCCTCGATCAGGTCGGCGAGCCGGAGCATGATCTTCCCGCGCTCGCGGGCGTTCATCCGCGGCCACGGCCCCTCGTCGAACGCCTTCCGCGCCGCCCGCACCGCCGCGTCCACGTCGGCCGCGTCGCCCTCGGCGACCTGCGCGATCACCTCCTCCGTGGCCGGATTGACCGTCTCGAACGTCTTGCCGCTCTTGGCCGGCGTCCACGTGCCGTCGATGAGGAGCTGCGTCTGGTGGATCTGCGGCTTCGCCGCCTTGCGGGGGGCCGTCGCGGTGGCCATGGGAGACCTCTCGTGCTCGGGGGAACGGAACGTCGCGGCGGCCGAGACTCCGGGGCCGAACGTCGGGAATTTGCCCCGGGAATCGTACCTGCTGTAGCCTGAAGCTCACAAGCATCCCGGATGCCGCCGACGGCGGCCACCGGGCCGGTTGGCCGGCCGGACCCTCCCTCCCGCGGCCGCACTGAAGGAGTTTCTCACGATGCGTGCAACACGTTTCCTGGCCGCGGCCGCGATGCTCACCGGGGCCGTCGTGGCCCGGGCCGACCTGACCAGCGGGCCGCAGGTCGGCGAGCGGGTCGGTGCCTTCGAGGTGACCAAGGTCACGGGCAATCCGGCCGACGGGATCAAGGACGGCCAGCACCTCTGCTACCGCTGCCGGACCGGCGCCCGGCCGGTGGTGATGGTCTTCGCCCGCACGGCCGACGAGAAGCTGGCGAAGCTGCTCAAGGAGGTCGAGAAGGAGGTCGCGGAGCACGAGGCCGAGAAGCTCACGGGCGTCGTGAACATGATCGGGGCGGATGCCGAGAGCCTGAAGAAGGCGGCCGCGGACTTCGCGACGAAGCACGACGTCAAGCGGATCGCGTTCGTCGTGCCCGACGACGCCGCGAACGGACCGGCCAACTTCAACCTCGCCGCCGACGCCGACGTCACGGTGATCTGCTACCGCGAGGGGAAGGTGCGGGCCAACCATGCCTTCCCGAAGGGCGGGCTGACCGACGACACGATCGACGCCGTCGTGAAGGCATCGTGCGCCCTGGTCGAGTGACCATGGCCCGCATTACCTCGCAGGCCACTTACTGATCGCGCCGCGGGCCGGGGGGAGGCCCCCGGGCCGGGGCCAGTTTCCGACTGGGGGCGGGGCGCGGCCGTCACCGGTGGGCGGGGG
>JBJTJO010000175.1:0-4606 GCA_046095965.1 Planctomycetaceae bacterium | reverse complement strand
TCCCCCCACCCCCTCGGGGTGAGGGCGGGGGTGATCAATGGCATGAAGACCGGGGCTTGAGATCGCATGAAAGTGTATGCGGCGTGATGTCGGTTCCCACTCCGCCTCTCCCTCCGGGAGAGGCCGGCCGCCGGCCGGGGGAGGGTGCTTCGCAATAACCCTCTCCCTTTGGGAGAGGGTGGCCGAAGGCCGGGTGAGGTTGCCTGGGTGGCGTTCCCGAGGCACCCTCACCCCGGCCCTCTCCCAGAGGGAGAGGGAGAAATGGGGTTACCCCGGCCCTCTCCCAGAGGGAGAGGGAGAGTGGTTTCACGGCGCCGCGGGCCGCACCGCGATCGGTGTGCCGATGAGCATCGACACGAAGCGGTCGTCGGGCACCGTGAGATCGGCGGCGGCCATCGCGTATTCCGCGATGTCGAGGTTGTAGGCCCGCACCGCGAGGAGGAACTCGCGCTGCTGCCCCACGAGGGCCGCGTGGGCCGCGACGACCGCCTCGATCGGCCGCCGGCCCTTCGCGTGATCGGTCTCGGCCATCGCCATGGCCCTGCCGGCGGCCGAGACGGCAGCGGCCCGGGCCTCGAGCGCCTCGTGCCGGGCCGGCAGCGTCCGCGCGATCGCGCGGGTGCGGCCGGTGGCCACGCGGGCGGCGAAGATCGCGTCGAAGTGGGTCTGGTAGGGGGTCGCGAGCGGCCGATCGACGGGCCACGGCAGCGGCTCCGTGATCGGCAGCCGCGCCAGATCGACGAGCTCCTGCTGGGCCACGCCGAGTTGCGACCGCGCCTCCGCGAGGTCGGCGCGGGCCGCGGCGACGGCCACGTCGAGGACGGCGCGGTCGTGGGGATCGGCGCCCGGGGCCACGAGTTCCAGTCGCTCGACCGCCTCGCCGGCCCAGCGCAGCCATGCCCAGGCCGCCGACGTCTTCCAGTAGGCCTGCGTGATCCAGAGCCGGCGCGACGGGTCACCCGGCCGCTGCACCGCCTCGAGCAGCGCCAGCGGCCGCGTGGACGGTGGTTGGCGTGCCGCCGCGGCGAAGTCAGGGGGCTCGAGCGCGGCGGCCAGCAACGCCGTGGCCGCGCTCGACGGCGCATCGGGTGCGTCTGCCGGCGGCGCGGCGGCCGCGGCATCGGCCGGCGGTCGGGCCGGCGCGACCGCGGGCAGTGCCTCAGGCGGAACGGTGCGCGCGGGGGACGCTTCCGCCGCCGGTGGAGGCTGCTGCGGCACGACGACCGACGCCGTGCCGTCGGCCGCCGTCCCGGATGGCGCGGCGGCCCCCTCGTCGCCGGCCGCAGGGAGCGGATCCTCCGCGCGGGCCGCGACGCCGCAGGCGAGCGCCGCCGACATGATCGCGACTTGCAGGCTCCGGCGCATCGCTCGACCTCCGCTCCAGAGCCTCACAAACGCGGGGCCGGGTGGTCAACGGCAGATTGGCCGGCGTTCACGCGGCTCACGAGGCCGCGTCGAGATAGGGGTCCTGGCTCATCTGCACGTGGGCCTCGGCCCGCTGGCGTTCGATGTATTCCAGGACCCGCCGCTGCCGCACGTGGCGGGCCTCGACCCGCCGCTGGGCCCGCTTGAAGTCGGCGAACAACCCCTCGGGTCGGCCGCCGAGCCGTGCCTTGAGGGCCGCAGCGATCCGGGCCGCCCGCTTCGAGCCGTAGCCGGTCACGAGGATGTCGTCGTCGATCGCGAGGTATTGCCGCCACGTGCCGGGGTCGCCCTGCCGACCGCAGCGGCCGATGAGCTGGCGGTCGATCCGCGCCGAGTCGTGGAGTTCCGTGCAGATGACGTGCAGGCCGCCGAGCTCGTGCACGCCCGGCCCGAGCTTGATGTCGGTGCCGCGGCCGGCCATGTTCGTGGACACGGTGATCTGGCCCTGCTGGCCGGCCTGGGCCACGATGTCGGCCTCCTGGGCGATGTGGCGGGCGTTGAGCACGGTGTGCGGCAGGTTCCGCTCCGCGAGCAGCCGCGACAGGTCCTCCGACTTGTCGATCGACCGCGTGCCGATGAGCACCGGCCGGCCGAGGGCGTGCATCTCCGCCACCTCGTCCACGATCCGGCGGAGCTTCTCCGCGTAGGAGCCGCAGACGACGACCGGCAGCTGCCTGCGGATCGCCGGCCGGTGCGTGGGCACGACGCCGATCCCCACGTCGTAGGTCCGCCCGAGCTCGCGGCGGCTGGTGGCGATGGTGCCGGTCATGCCCGCGAGGTGCGGCCAGCGGGCGAACAGGTCCTGGATCGTGATCCGCGCCGCGTGCCCGGACGGCACCGTGATCTCGATCCCCTCCTGCGCCTCGACCGCCTGGTGCAGCCCGTCGCGCCAGGTGCGTCCCTCGGCGGGGCGGCCGGTGGACTCGTCGATGATCACGATCTTCCCGTCGCGGACGACGTATTGCCGGTCCCGCGCGAAGAAGTGCAGGGCCCGCAGGGCCCGCTCGACCGCGTCGTAGATGGCCAGCAGGCTCGTGGAGTCGAGCTCCGGCGGACGGCCGAGGGCCCGCACGCGGCTGCGCCCCGGGCCGAGCAGTTCGCAGGTCTGCTTCTGCCGGTCCATCTCGAAGTCGACGTCGGGCTCGAGGCCGGTGGCGGCCCGGGCCGCGAAGCGAAACAGCGCCTGCTCGGCGGCCTGGGCCGCGCCGGGGGGCGATGCGATGATGAGGGGCGTGCGGGCCTCGTCGATGAGCACGTTGTCGGCCTCATCGACGAGCGCGAACCAGTAGGGCCGCTGGAGCAGCCGGGCCGACGCCGCCGCGGTGCCCCCGGTGAGCATGCTGCCGAGGTCACCCCCTCCCTCGTCGAGCTGCCGCTTGATGAGGCGGTCCTTCAGGAAATCGAAGCCGAACTCCTTGGCCGTCCCGTAGGTGACGTCGCAGGCGTAGGCCTTGCGCCGCTCGTCGAAGTCCATCTGTGACTCGACGATGCCCACCGAGAGGCCGAGGGCCTCGTAGATCGGCTGCATCCATTCCGCGTCGCGGCGGGCGAGATAGTCGTTGACGGTGGCGAGGTGGGCACCCTTGCCGGCGAGCGCATAGAGCACGAGCGGCAGCGTGGCGACGAGCGTCTTGCCCTCGCCCGTCTGCATCTCCAGGATCGCCCCCTTCACGAGCGCCGCGCCGGCGAGCAACTGTACGTCGTAGTGCCGCATCGACAGCCGCCGCCGTCCGGCCTCGCGGGTGGCGGCGAACGCATCGACGAGCAGGTCGTCGATCGGCTCGCCCGACTTGGCCCGGTAGGCGAGCGATCGCCCGAGCCGCTTGAGGGCCACGTCGTCCAGGGCCTCCATCGCGGGGGCGAGGGACTCGATTCGGTTCACGAGCTGCCACATGGCGGCCGTGATCGCCGTCCGCCTGCCCGTGGAAAGCCCGCCCAGCCAGTCGAACATGCGCCGCTCCATCGACCCGCCCGACGTGGGCGGACCTTGGGTGGAGTCTACGCGGCGGGCCGGGGTGGCCGACAGCGTCCCGCCGACCGCGTTCCGCCAGAGGCCTCCGACGTGCGAGGTCGTTCGGCCAGGTGAGAGCCGGTTGGCTGGTCACCGTGTGCAGACTGCCAGTCCGCACCTACGACGCTGCGCGGAGGCGGTGCTGTTTGGACCGTCCGGAAGTAGCCGCAGATTGGCAATCTGCGGAATCCGGTCGGTCACATTATCCGGCCACCGCGAAGCCGTTCTGCGTTCGACCGGGTGCAGACTGCCAGTCTGCACCTAGAACGCCGCGCGGATGTCGATCCGTACTCGGCGGCTCCGCCTGCATTCAGTACCGCGGGACCGTCGTCGTCGGTGTCGCGCGGGCAGGTGGTAGCGCGGTCGCGGGCGTCGCGAACGGATTCCAACTCGTGTTGGGGGCGGCCTGCGGCTGGTAGGCCGGTTGGTACTGCGGCGGCATCTGGCTCGTGACCTGCTGCTGGGCGCCGTTCAGATACTGCTGCCCCTGTTGCTGGGCGCCCGTCATGGCCTGCTGGGCCTGCTGCTGCGCCGAGTTCATGTATTGCTGCGCCTGCTGCTGGGCCGAGTTCATGTACTGCTGCGCCTGGGTGTTCGCCTGCTGCCACTGCGCGTTCGCATTTTGCTGATACTGGTTCGCCGTGGCCTGCATCTGGTTGGCGTACTGCTGCGGCTGCGCCTGCATCTGGTTCGCGAACTGCTGGGCCTGGGCGTTCATGTTCGCCGGCATCTGCCCCGCCGGCGGCGCGCCGAACGCCGGGGCGCCCTGCGCAGGGGCGGTCGCCGGCTGGGCCCACGACCACGAGGTGGAGGGCGCGGCGGCCGGCTGGGCGGGAGTCGCGGCCTGCCACTGCGTGGCCGGGCCCGGCAGCGGCGGCGGGCTCGAGAGTGGCGGGTAGGCCGCACCCTGCGGCGGTGTGGCCCAGCTGCCGTACTGGGCCGGTTGGCCGATCATCCCCGTCGCGGGCGCGGCCACGGTCGCCGGCCCCTTGGCCGTCTGACAGCCCGCGAGACAGAGCAGGGCGAGGGCTGCCACGGCCGCCGTGATCAGGCACAGGTACGAGCGGTGTTCGTGCGGTCGAGTGTGGGTGGGCACGACGATCACTCCGCGGGGAGGGTACGGTTGCTGCGAACGGGTCCGCGGCCGGCCAGAATCGGGCGGAACAATAG
>JBJTJO010000174.1:0-13583 GCA_046095965.1 Planctomycetaceae bacterium | reverse complement strand
TGACCGGCACGATCGGCACGACGCGTCGGCGCGGCAGGCTTCGCCGCACCCGCCCGGTTTCGCCAGGCTTTTTTCTCGACGCCGCCCCCCCGGACCGCCGATACCGGAAAGGCGGACGGGTGTCCGCGCCGCGCCGGGCATGGAGCCCCGCCGCGGAGCACGGGCAGGGAGTGCCGCCATGCGGATCGCCACCACCAGGTTCGGATGCATCGACGTCGCCGCCGGCGACGTGATCCGGTTCCCCAGCGGACTGCCGGGTCTCGAGGACTGCCGCGATTGGGCCCTGCTGGCCGACGCCGCAAACGACGCGGTGGGCTGGCTGCAGAGCACGACCCGCGGGGACGTGGCGCTGGCCGTCGTCAGCCCGCGACGCTTCGTGCCGGACTACCGCGTCCGCATCCCGCGAAGCGAACTCCAGCCGCTGGACCTCGCCGACCTCGGCGACGCGCAGGTCGTGGTGGTCGTCGGCAGGACCGGCACGACCCTCACGCTCAATCTCAAGGCGCCGATCGTCATCAACGTCGAGACCCGCATGGGCCGCCAAGTCGTTGCCAGCGGCGACCTTCCGCTGCGGTACGAGATCCGTCCCGGACTTCCACCCCTGAAACAGAGTGCATAATCGACCTGCAGGATGGCGTGGAGCCGCCGGATCCACGCCTGCAGCGGGAAGGAGCCAGCCATGCTCGTGCTCTCGAGACAGCGCGACGAAAGCATCATGATCGGCGACACCATTGTCGTCACGATCGTCGATATCCGGGGAGACAAGGTGCGTCTCGGGATCAACGCCCCGGCGGAGATTCCGGTGCACCGCCCGGAGGTCTACGAGGCCATCCAGCGGGAGAACCAGCGGGCCGCGCAGCTGCGCCCCGGCGACGCCCGCGACCTGGGCGATCTTGCCGGCCGCAGCCGTCCCGGCGACGCGCCCCGGCGCTGACGCCGGCGGCCGAACGACGCGGCCAACCGCGGTCGCGGCGTCACGTCGCGAACCAGGCCGGCTCACGGCCCGGCTTCCACTTGATGTTGCAGCCGAGACTCGGCACCTGCTCGGCCACGGGCGATTTGCCGGCGATCAGGGCCTCGATCGCCACGCGCAGATCCCGGCCCGTCACCGGCACGCCGCTGCCCGGGCGACTGGGATCGAGCTGCCCCCGGTAGACGAGCTTTCGTGCGCCGTCGAAGAGGTAGAAGTCGGGTGTGCAGGCCGCATGGTAGGCCTTCGCCACGTCCTGCGTCTCGTCGTACAGGTAGGCAAACGGGTAGCCGCGTTCCTCGGCCTCGTGGATCATCTGCTCGGGCGAGTCGGCGGGGTGCGTGGCGACGTCGTTGGAGCTGATCGCCGCGAAGCCGATCCCCCGCGGCAGGTACTCGTGGCCCAGCCGCGCCAGCTCGTCGGCCACGTGCTTCACGAACGGGCAGTGGTTGCAGATGAACATCACGACCGTTCCCTGCGGCCCGGCCACGTCGGCGAGCGACAGGATGCGGCCATCGACGTTCGGGAGTTCGAAGTCGGGGGCGACGGTGCCGAGCGGCAGCATCGTGCTGGGGGTACGGACCATGTCGGACTCCTCGGGGCTGATGAGACACACAATCTTACTACCCCGAACATGATGTTGTTTACGTCGATCGATGCTCATGCATGGAGGTCGTGGCGTAACCTGGGGTCGCGGTTGCGGCCCGGACCCGCATGCATTCTCGCCCTCTCCCTCTGGGAGAGGCCCGGGGTGAGGGTGCAGGGAATCCGTGCAGCTTCACAAGCACCCTCACCCGGCCTGCGGCCGGCCTCTCCCCGAGGGAGAGGCGAGATGGATGACGCAACCGGCACTGCGGGAGTCCGCCCCGCGGCGTCAGGAGCCGTCGCCGACGGCGTCGATCCGCCGGGCGGCGCGGAAGAGCGTGAGCGCGAGGATGACGACTAGCGCCGCGATGATGCCCACCTGCACACGGGTGTCGGCGAGGAGTTGCCACGGGTCGGGCGAGGGTGGCGGGGCCGCCGACTCGGCGCCGGCTGTCGCCTCGACCGGCGTCACGCCGGCGGCGAGCGCCGCGGCGATGGCGGCCGTGTCGTACCGCGGGCGGGCGAGGTCACCGCCGTACGCGATCCGGTAGGCGCCGCCGGGCCGTGCGAGGAACACGACCTCTTCGAGCGGCCCGCGGGCCGTCACGCCGGTGACGTCGATCGGCGGGCTGTCGCCGTCGTCGATGACGAGGAGATACTCCCGCTCTCGGCTTTCCGGGATCGGGATCGCGAGCTGCTCCCGGCGGATGCCGGCGACGTCGATGCAGGTGACCGCGGACGTGGCGATGCGACTCCCGTTCCGCGGGCCGTTCCCGGCCTGCCCTGCCGCGGACCGCTCCACCGTCACCCGGCGGCTGAAGTTGCGGTCGCCGGTGGCGAGCGTGAGCTCGGTGAGCGGCTCGCGGCGGGTCGTCACGCTCACCCGCGTCGTGCGGGCGGCGGCATCCACGGCCGCGCGAAAGCCGACGGGCGGACGGGCCACGAGCACGGGGCTCGACCGGTCCACGACCTGCTCCTCGTGCCAGAACTCGAGCGCCTCGATGCGGAACGGCTGCCGGTTGACGAGGGTCCGCTCCTGCCGCTCCACCTCGCGGTCGCCGGAAAGCGTCCGCGTGAGCTCGGTGAGCCGCGACTCCTGCACCTGCGTCACGTCGCCGATCACGAGCCGGTAGCGGCCGCCCGGCGGACGGGCCGGCTCCGCCGGCAGCGGCACGCTCACGTCGCGGACATCCATGAACTGCTCATAGTCGTAGACGAGCGCGTCGTCCACGAGCGGCTGCCAGTCGTCGCCCGCGGCGGCCCACGACACGGAGACGCGGTGCTCGAAGTTCTCGAGGGCGGTCGCCAGCGTGAAGCCAGCGGGCGCGACGGGGTGCCGCTGCGGGTCGATCGTCACCACGATCTCGAGGCCGCCGGCGGCGAGCGGCCGCACCTCGGGCTTCTCGGCCCGTGCCGTGCGGCGGACGCTCCGCCGCCGCTCGGTCGTCACGGTGCGGATCACGCGGGGCACCTCCGTCCCGGCAGCGTCGAGGATCCGCAGGTCCGAGAGGTCGGCGGCAGCCGCGGCGTAGACGTCGGCGTCGAGCCGGAACGCGGCCACGGTGTCGGCGGCGACAGAGGGCAGGGCGAGCGGCTTCTCGCGACGGGCGGTCTCGGGCGTCTCGCCCGCGGTGACGATCGGCCCGGCGAGCGCGATCAGACAGGCGACGGCGTTCCGGGCCTGGCGGCTCATGGTTTGTCTCCCTTCCCGGGCGCGATCGTGAACGTCTCGCGGAACCGGAGGTAGAGGAACGAGCCCGCCAGCAGGAGCAGGCCGAGGATCACGAAGGCCACGATCCGCCAAAACTGGTCGAGGCTGGCGAGGTCGTTGAGGAACACCTTGGCCGACACGATGGCGAACAGGGCGAGCCCCGCCCGGCGGAGCGGCCAGCGATTCCGCGCGATGCCGGCGAGCACCAGCGCCAGGGCGAACAGCCCCCACACGATCGACACGCCCCCGGCCTGCAGGCCGGGGTAGTACTCGGCGAGGAAGCTGTTCGTCTCGAGCGTGAGGTAGAGGAGGAGCGTGCCGAGGCAGGCGACGGCCAGGATCGGCCTTAGCACCGCGGCCTCGCGTCGCCCGCGGATGGCCTGGAACGCGACCGCGAGGAACGCGATCACGGCGCCGAAGTCGAGCAGCCGCCACGCCGCGTCGAGCGGCTCGTAGCCGGGGCCGGCCACCAACGGCTCCATGAGGCACCACGACGGCACGTCGCGGAACACGAGTTTGGCGAGCGCCGCCGCGCCCAGGCACGTGACCAGGGTCAGCCAGAGCCAGCCTCCGTTCAGTACGTAGGCCCGCAGCAGGATCACCGCCACGCTGAGCCAGACGAGTGTGAGCAGCGGCAACCGCCCGGCCGGGCAGAAGACACCGGACGTGCGATCAACCTCCAGGTGCAGGTAGAAGAACAGCGCCGCGAGGCCGGCCAGCGCGACCACGAGATCCGCGCCCGCGATGCCGAAGGAGGGGCCCGCCGAGCCGCGGCGCCGGTCCCGGCCGAGCAGCCAGGCCGCCGCGCCGAACGACGCGATCGGCACGCCGAACGACACGGCCCGCGTGGCGAGGAGCCGGAGGTAGCCGGCCGTGGCGAGATCAGCCGAGGCGGCCACGCTTCCGCCGCGGGCGAACGCGCGGACGAGGTCGATGGCGTGGAGCCGCGCGAACACGAGGGCGAACAGCGCGAGTGCCATGCCCTGCACGACGCCGCTGCCGAGCCGGCCCGCCATCCACAGGAGCACGAGGGCCTGGAGCGCCCAACTCGCCGTGATCCACTCACGGGAGAGCACGAGCGGCATCGTCACGGCCACGAAGAACGCCGCCAGCCCCACGAACGACACGAGCAGCGCCCGGTCGGCCGCGCGACGGCGGAGGAACCAGAGCAGGTGCGCCGTGAAGAACGCCGCCAGCCCGAGGGACACGACCGCCACCTCGCGGCGGCCGAACGCCTGCTCGACGAGCCGGAACGAGATCCCGAAGAACACGGCCGCGTTCACGAGCATCGCGAGCACGTCGAGAACGTCGAACAGCTGTGACGCCGTGCCCCGCACCGCCTTGTGGAGGAACGTCATCGTGGAGAAGAGCACGAAGAACCCGATGATGAACGGGTAGACCGACCAGAACTGCCCGGGGTCGTAGCTCTGGAGCGCAGCCGGGACGAGGATCCAGGTCGCCACGAAGGCCAGCAGGTTGACGAGCGGCCAGTGCCGCCAGACGCAGATGCCGAGCACGCCGACGCCCAGCACGAGCAGGTAGCCGAACAGGGCCGGCAGGTTCACCGCATCGGTCGCCAGCATGAGCGGCGTGACGTAGCCGCCGATGATCCCGAGCACGGCCACGAGGATCGAGTCGAACCGCACCGCGATCCCGCCGGCGAGCACGGTCACCGCCGCCATGAGGGCGAACGCCGGCCCGGCCGCGACGAGCCCGAACAGTTGGTGGGCCGCGTAGACGCTGAAGTAGAGCGTGGCCAGCCCGCCGCCGAGCAAGCCCTGCCCCATGACGGCGTAGCGGCCGCCGAGCAGCCGCGTGCCGAGGATCAGCATCGTCAGGCCGGCGGCCGCGGAGAGCGCGACCCGGGCCTGCGGCACGAGCAGGCCCCTGTCGATCGACCACTTGATGAAGAACCCGATGCCGACGACGAGCACGACGATGCCGATCCGCAGCAGCCACTGGCTGGCCACGGCGTACTCGGTGGACACGCCCTCCGGCACGCGCTCCTCGCCGACGATGATCCAGTTCCAGATCCGGCGGAGCGTCTCGCTCGCGGCGGCCTCGAAGCGGCTCGGCTGCCGGGGCGCGATCGGCGGCTGCCAGAGACGAGCGTCGATCGTGGGGGCCGCCCGCGCCTCCCCGGCCGCCGCGGAGAACGCGGCCGCGTCAGCCGGGACAGGTGCGGCCTCGACCGGCCAGGCCGGCGCGGGCTCGTCCTCCGCCGCCGGCACGGCGGCCGGGAGCGGCGGCGGCTCGACGCGGGCGGACTCGGCCGTGGGCTCGGGCTGTCGTGCGAACCCGGCCGTCGCCTCGGCCGCGACCTCTGCCCGCGCGAACGGTGGAGACGGGACGGAAAGCCGCTCGACCTCGGACCGCAATTCGCGGATGGCGTCCTGCTGACGGTCGAGCAGTTCCCGCTGGCGGTCCTCGATCCGCCGCAGCGCGAGGAACATCCGGGAGGCGAGAACCGCGATCACGAGAATCGTGACGGTCGCGAACAAGCTCATCGCAGGATTCTCTCCAGCGATGCCTGCCATCGCCCGGGGGAAGTGTACCCTCGAAACCTGTAGGGCTTCGTTCCGTGAGACGGGCCTGATGTCAGGCCCGCACGCCGAACACGCGGCGGGCGTTGGCGGTCGTGGCCGCGGCGAGGGCCTCGAGGGGCTCGAGGGGCTCGCCCCGTGCGAGCGCGAGGCACCGGGCCGTGTGCACGACGTTCGCCGGCTCGTTCCGCCTGCCGCGGAGCGGCTCCGGCGAGAGGAACGGGCTGTCGGTCTCGACGAGCAGCCGCTCGAGCGGCACCGTCTTCGCGACCTCGCGGAGCGCCGCCGACGAGCGGAAGGTCACCATCCCGGCGAAGCCGAGATGGCAGCCGAGGTCGAGCGCCTCGGCCGCCTCGGCCGCCGTGCCGGTGACCGAGTGGAGCACCGCCGCGAGCGGCCCGCGGACGGCCGCCGCGCGGAGCATGTCGAGCACGTCACGCGTGCTCTCCCGCGTGTGGATCACGACCGGCAGGCCGTGCCGCTGCGCGAGCCGCAGGTGGCGGTCGAAGAACTCCCGCTGCAGGTCCGGGGGGGCGGTCGTGCGGTACCAGTCGAGGCCGGTCTCGCCCACGGCCGCCACGCGGCCGCTCGCGACGAGCGTCTCGATCCGGTCCCACTCGTCGGGGCCGACCTCGGCCACGTCGTTGGGGTGGAGGCCCGCCGCGGCGACGAGGCCCGGCTCCCGCGCGGCGAGATCGGCCGCCGCCTCGCTGTCGGCGGCCCGCGTGCCGATCACGGCCAGACCGGTCACGCCCGCGGCCCGGGCCCGAGCGAGCACGTCCGGAAGATCCGCACCGAACCGCATGGGGTCGAGGTGGCAGTGGCTGTCGAAGAGGTGCATCGTCGGGCCCTCTTGCAGCACGGCCGACGGGCGTCAGGCCGGCTGGCCCGCCAGGCCGGCGCGGAGTCGCGTGACCAGATCCGCGAGGCGGTCGGCGTGCCGCCGGGTGGTCGCGGCGGCCTCGGCCGCCAGGTCACGGGCCGCGGCGTCGTCGGGCGCGGCCGCGATGCAGTCGAACTCCCCGAGTTGCTTCCGGAGGGAGTCGATCACGCGGGGCAGGAGCCAGCCGAGATCGACGTCGTGCCAGCCCGAGAAGGCGAGCGGATAGCGGGCCCGCGGCGCCGCCACCTCGCGCTCGGCGAGGATCTCCGTGGCCCGCCCCAGCACCCGCCGGTGGTCGGCCGCGATCTCCGCGAGGCCGCGGCGGACCTCCGCGGGGCCCGGGTAGGTCTCGAGCCGCGAGTCGGCGAGGTACATCGCCGGCGACGACTCCAGCACGGCGACGAGACGGGCGAGTTGGTCGGTGGCAGCCATGGGTGGTTTCCGAACTGTCTCCATCGAGACTGTTTCCATCGAGCCCTACGACATCAGCCCGGCGGCCCGCAGGGCCGCGTCGTAGAGGCCCGACCAGAACACGCCGAGCACGAGCACCGGCACCGCGAGCGCCGTGACCACCGCGCCCGGCAGCGACACGAGCGGGAAGGCCTCGCCGGCCCGATCCTCCGGGGGCGGATCGAACGTCATCACCTTGAGCACGCGGAGGTAGTAGAAGAGGCTGAGCACGGTGTTCAGGCCACCCACGACGAGCAGGACGAGCATCACGTGCCGCTCCGCGCCGGCCTGGATGGCCTGGGCGAGCGACGAGAAGACGAGGAACTTGGCGATGAAGCCGGCCAGCGGCGGCAGGCCGATGAGGCTCACGAGCACGACCGCCGTGGCCACCACGATCCCGGGGCTCGAGCGCACGAGCCCCGCGTAGGCGGCGATCTCCTCGCTGCGGAGCCGGTTCCGCAGGAGGGCCACGATCGCGAAGGCCGCGAGGTTCATGAAGAGATACGTGCCAAGGTAGAAGGCGAGGGCCGCCACCGCGTCGCGGGCCGCGCCGGCCTGCGTGCCCTGCAGGGCGAAGGCCGCGGCCGCACCCATCATCAGGTAGCCGGCGTGGGCGATCGTCGAATAGGCGAGCATGCGCTTCATGTTCGTCTGCCCGTAGGCGGCGAGGTTGCCGAGCGTGCACGTCAGGGCGGCCATGAGGGCCACGAGGGAGACGACGAAGTGCCGGACCGACGCCAGGCCCGCCGCCGCCTCGGGGCCGGCGGCCGCGATGGCGGGGTCGCCGAGCGCGAGGCCGATCCTCAGCAGGAGGGCCACGGCCGCGGCCTTGCTCGCCACGGAGAGGAACGCGCCCACTTCGGCCGCGGCCCCCTCGAACACGTCGGGGCACCAGAAGTGGAAGGGCACCGCGGAGAGCTTGAACGCCAGGCCCGCGGCCACCATGAGGCCGCCGAGGACGAGCACCATCGTGGGGCCGCCCGGCGTGCCGGCCGCGACGGCGACTTCCCGCGCCAGGCTCGGCAGGTGGCAGGTGCCGGTCAGGCCGGCGAGCAGGCTGATGCCGTAGAGCATGACGCCCGCGGCGCCGGCGCCGTAGACGGCGTATTTGAGGGCCGACTCGGAGGCCGCCTTGCGGCCCTTGAGGATGCCCGCGAGCGCGTAGGAGGGCACGCTCGCCATCTCCACCGCCATGAACACGGTGAGGAGGTGGTTCGCCGACGCCATCAGGCACATGCCGAGCGTGGCGCCGAACACGAGCGTATAGAAATCGGCGCCATCCTCGCGGTCGGGGATGCCCGAGACCTTCGTGAACACGACGTAGAGCACGAGGAACGCCGCGAGCAGGAGCCGGATCCAGCCGGTGAGCGAATCGGCCACGAGCAGGCCGCCGAAGAGCTCCACCGGGGCGGCGTCGGGCGCAAGGCCGCGGAAGTCCGCCACCGCGTACCAGAGGGCGAAGGCCGCACCGCCGAGGGCCATGATTCCCGAATCGAGCCAGCGCAGCACCGGCAGCATCCGGCTGAGGAGCACGAGCACGACCGTGGCCGCGATCGCGAGTTCCACGCGGAAGTGGGGCACCGACACGCCGAGCGCGTCGGTGAGCGTCGCGGTGAGGAGGGCTCCGAGATCCACGGGCGGCGTTCCTGGTGGCTTGTTCCGGGTTGCGTTCTTCGGGTCTGGCAGGTCAGCGGGCGGTCGTCGCCGTGGCCGAGTCGGCCAGCGGAGGCTGGATGGCCAGCGGAGGCTGGATGGCCAGCGGAGGCTGGATGGCCAGCGGAGGCTGCGGCACCGTCGCGTCGGGCTTCACCCGGCGGGTCCAGTCGGCGAGCGTCTCGACCTGCGCGTTCACGGTCGGCTTCACGTAGGCGAAGATCGTCTGCGGCGCCACGCCGAACAGGATGGCGAGGGCCACGAGCGGCGTCGCGATCGCGAGCTCACGACCGGTGATGGGCGTGAGGTGGTCGCCGTGCGGGCCCTTGTACTCGGCGCCGAGATAGACCCGCTGGATCGCCCAGAGGATGTAGGCCGCCGTGAGGATCACCGTGAAGGCCGAGGCGACGGCGAGCATGCGGCTGTAGTTCCACGCCGAGAGCGTCACGAGCACCTCGCCGATGAAGCCGCACAGGCCCGGCAGGCCGAGGCCCGCGAAGAACACGGCCACCGCGAGGCCCGCGTAGACGGGCATCCGGTTGAAGATGCCGCCGAACTCCTCGAGGTTGCGGTGGTGCACCCGGTCGTAGAGCACGCCCACCATGAAGAACATGCCGGCCGACGAAATGCCGTGGGCGAGCATCTGGAACATCGCGCCGTTGACGCCCTGGGCCCAGTAGTCGGGGTTGAAGGCGTACTCGGACGTGGCACTCCAGACGCCGAGGCCGAGCATCACGTAGCCCATGTGGCTCACCGAGCTGTAGGCCACCATCCGCTTGAAGTCCTTCTGGGCGAGGGCGGCGAAGGCCCCGTAGACCATCGACACGACGCCGAGCCCGCACACGAACCAGGCAAGCGAGAGCCAGGCACCCGGACAGATCGGGTAGCAGATCCGCAGGATGCCGTAGCCGCCGAGCTTGAGGAGCACGCCGGCCAGGATCATGGAGATCGGCGTCGGCGCCTCGACGTGGGCGTCTGGGAGCCACGTGTGGACGGGCACCACCGGCACCTTGATCACGAAGCCGATGAGCAGGAGCAGGAAGGCCCAGGTCTCGAGGTTCATGCCCCAGAGGCTCACCGCCGCGAACGGCGAGTTCGGCAACTGGCCGAGCTGGGCGAGCGCGAGGAGGTTGAAGGTGTGGACCGGGCCGGCCGCGCCCTTCACGACCGCCGCCTCCTCTGCGTTCGCCACCACGTGCGACGCCACGAGCTGCCCCGCCTCGAGGTCTCGCAGGTCGCTCGTGAAGTAGAGCATCAGGACCGCGATCAGCATGAGCACGCTGCCGAGCAGCGTGTAGAGGAAGAACTTGATCGCGGCGTATTCGCGGCGCGGCCCGCCCCAGATGCCGATCAGGAAGTACATCGGCAGGAGCATCACCTCCCAGAACACGTAGAACAGGAAGAAGTCGAGCGACACGAACACCCCGAGCATCCCCGTCACGAGGAGCAGGAAGAGCACGTGGTAGGCCTTCACGTGCTTCGTGATCGGCCAGCTCGCGGCGGCGGCGAGCATCGACAGGAACGTGGTCAGCACCACGAGCGGCATGCTGATGCCGTCCACGCCGAGCAGGTATTCGATGCCGAAGGCGGGGATCCAGGGCCGCTTCACGATCGCCTGCATGCCGGCCTCGCCGACGACGAACTGGGCCGGACCGGGCGCGCCAAACAGCGTCGGCCAGGCCATCCACAGCGAGAGCACGAACACCACCGCCGTGGTGGCGAGCGTGATCCAGCGGATCAGCTCCTCGCGGGCCTTGGGGATGATCGGCAGCGCCAGCACCGCGGCCACGAGGGCCGGCAGGAAGACGAGCAGCGAGAGCGGCCAGAGGGCGGGCTGGGCGAGCGTGTCGGGTGTCATGGCGTCTACCGTGTGAGTTCGGAAGCGTGTCCGGTGTCTGAATGTGGCGGTGAAAGGAAGGCCGCGGCCTAGCCGGCGTGCGACGCCCTGATGAAGAGGCTCGCGAGCACGAACAGGGCCACGGTGGCCAGGGCGATGAAGACGACGTATTGCCGGAGGCGGCCGGTCTGGAGCCGCTTGAGCGAGAGCCCCGCGTTCCAGGCAAGGTTGGCCGTGCCGTTCACGAGCCCGTCCACGAGCGTGCGGTCGATCCAGGCGTCGATGCCGGCGATGCCGCGGGCTGTGGCCGCGAGGCCGTCGATGATCCGGTCGATGACGCCCTTGTCGGTGCCGCTCGCGAGTTGTGCGATGCCGAGGACCGGCAGCACGAAGATCGCCCGGTAGAGCTCGTCGAAGTACCAGCGGCCGGCGAGGAAGGCGTAGACGGGCCGGAAGATCGTGGCCACGAGGTCGGGCGACACGATCCGCCAGAGGTACATGACGGCCGCCAGCAGGACGCCCGCGAGCGCCGTCCCGAACGCCGTCCACGTGGCCGTCCGGTGGATCGCCTCGGCGTGGCTCAGGTGCTCGGCCGGGAACGTGAGCGACTGCCCGAAGGCGAAGCCGCCCGTCAGGCCCTCGGCCGTGCCCGCGGGCCGGGCCTGCTCGAGCAGGTTGGCGATGCCGAGGTTGCCGAGCGACCAGCCGGCGGCCACGGCGAGCACCGCGAGCACGACGAGCGGCGCCACCATCACGGTCGGCGACTCGTGGGCGTGCTCAGCCACGTGGTGGTCGCGAGGCTTCCCGGCGAACGTCATGAACCAGAGCCGGAACATGTAGAAGGCGGTGAGGGCGGCGCCGCCGGCCACGGCGTAGAAGAGGATCGCGTGCCGCGGGTTCGCCTGCGCGAAGGAGAGCGCCTGGGCCAGGATCGAGTCCTTCGAGTAGTAGCCCGACATGCCGATCACGAACGGAATCCCGGCCCCGATGATCGCGAGACACCCGACGAGCTTGGTGCCGGCCGTCCAGGGCATGACCTTCGCGAGGCCGCCCATCTTCCGCATGTCGTTCGTGTGGCAGGCGTGGATCACGGAGCCCGAGCAGAGGAAGAGCAGGCTCTTGAAGAAGGCGTGGGTCACGAGGTGGAACAGGCCCGCCACCCAGCCGCCGACGCCGAGCGCGAGCATCATGTAGCCGAGCTGGCTCACCGTGGAGTAGGCGAGCACCCGCTTGATGTCGTTGGCGACCAGCGCGATCGTGGCCGCGATGAAGAGCGTGATCGCGCCGGTGTAGGCGATCACGAGCAGCACGTCGGGCGAGAGCACGGGGAAGAACCTCCCCACGAGGTAGACGCCCGCGGCCACCATCGTCGCCGAGTGGACGAGCGCGGAGACGGGCGTGGGCCCCTCCATCGCGTCCGGGAGCCAGACGAAGAGCGGGAACTGGGCGCTCTTGCCCACGCAGCCGCAGAAGATGCCGACGCCGGCGATGAACAGCAGCCAGCCGCCCATGGCGGCGGGCGCCTGGAGGGCGTGCCCGGGGCCCGGACGAACGAGGGCGAAGAGATCTGTGAAGTGGAGCGTGCCGAGCGCGCCCCACAGGGCCATGAGGCCGATGAGCATGCCGAAGTCGCCCACGCGGTTGACGATGAACGCCTTGTTGGCGGCCGTCGAGGCGCTCGTGCGCTCATAATAGAAGCCGATCAGGAACCAGGAGCAGATGCCGACGAGCTCCCAGAACACGAACACCATCGCCAGGTTGCCCGCGATCACGATGCCGAACATCGAGAAGCAGAAGAGCGACAGTGCCTGGAAGAACCGCGGGAACCGCCCCGGCCGATGGAGGTGCCCGCCGGAGGCGAGGTGCACCTCGTGGTCGGTCACGTCGTGGAGCTCGTCGTGCATGTAGCCCGACGCGTAGACGTGGATGCAGGTGGCGATGAACGCCACGACCACGAACATGAGGATCGTGAGGGCGTCGATGTACCAGCCGATCGAGAGCTTGAGATTGCCCCCCTCGTAGAGCGTGTACCAGTCGCCGGAGTAGGCGACGGGCACCGCCGCGTGGGCCGCATGGTCGCCCGAGACGTGATCATCGTGGTCCGCGCCCGCGTGGTCGCGGTGGCCATCATGTCCGGCCGCGTCATGCCCCCCGGCGGCACCGTGGTCCCCCGCCGCGTGGGCGTCACCGTGGCCGTGCGCGGGCGCCGTCACCGGGTGGCTCGCCAGCCACGTGCCGGCCGCCATGAGCGAGAGCACGAGCGACGTCAGGATCGCGGCTGTCGCCACCCAGGCGGCGTTCTTGCCATGCTTCCCCATGCGGGGCCCGAAGAACAGAATCGCCACGAACGACACGAGCGGCACGAGCCACGCGAGGCCCAGCAGCGTCGGCAGGCGGAGGGCGGGATCCATGTGCGGCTCAGCCCTTCAGGTCGTCCGCGCGATCGACATCGACCGTCGCGTGGTTGTTGTAGAAGTTGAGCGTGATCGCGAGCGCCACCGCGGCCTCGACGGCCAGATCATCGCGCTGTTCGTGATCCTGCTCGCGGCCGCCGAGGCCGAGCGACCGGGCCCCGTCGGCCTGGAGGTAGGGGGAGGCGAAGGC
Organism: Planctomycetaceae bacterium; assembly: GCA_046095965.1. GTDB lineage: Bacteria > Planctomycetota > Planctomycetia > Pirellulales > UBA1268 > QWPN01. The sequence goes on along the minus strand of JBJTJO010000174.1, from coordinate 347 downwards.
GACGAAGTTGACGTTCGCCCCGTTGAGCACGAGCTCGATGCCCATGAGCACGCCGAGGGCATTGCGCTTCACGGCCATGCAGGCCACGCCGGCCACGAACAGGATCGCGCCGACGACGAGGTAGTGCGACACGCTGACCGGGCCGAGGATCGCGGCGAGCGGGAGGACGGCGAGCGTGCTCATGCGGGACCCCCGCTGAGCACCGAGGCCCCGTCGACGACGTCCAGGATGACCACGCTGACGCCGGCGCCCACCGCGATCGCCCCCCCGCAGGCCACGGCCGCGAAGAGCAGGAAGAAGCGCGCGTGCCAATCGACCACGGCGAGCATCGGCGTCATGGCGTCACC
>JBJTJO010000173.1:0-5792 GCA_046095965.1 Planctomycetaceae bacterium | reverse complement strand
TCGTAGTCGGCGCGATTCTTGTCGAGTTCGGCCTTGCGCAGCTTGAGCGCCCCGGCGAGGCTGTCCTCGCGGAACTTGCACCGCTTGACGATGTCGCGGAGCCGGGTGAGCAGGTCGCCCCGCGCCGCGATCAGGGCGGTGCCCCGCTCGGTGAGTTCGTCCTGCCGGGGATCCTTGGCGTCGCCGACAGGCGGCGACTTGGCGAGGTCGGCGGCCAGCGCGTCATACTCCTGCCGGAGCGTGGCGAGCTTGCCGACGTCGTCCTCGGCGCGGTCGGCCGCCGGGACGTCCTCGGAGACGCTCCGGGCCGCGGCCTGGACCTCGGCCGTCGGCCCGCCTTCGAGGGCGCACCGCCGGGCGTCGGCGAGGGCCTTGTCGAGCTCCTCGCCGCGCTTCACGTAGGCCGCCGAGTCCTGCTCCCGGACCCGGGCATCGGCCGTCCAGGTCTCGAGTTCCCGGAAGCCCCGCGCGTAGGGCTTCCAGGGCCGGTTGTGGTCGGCGGCGAGCATGAGCACCGTGGCCACAAGCAGCGTGACCGCCGCGACGGCGAACACGACGTGCAGCAGTGTGAGATTGCGCCAGGATTGCTCTGTTGCGGGCATTTCAGAAGTTCAACGAAAGTTCGGGGATGCTCACGATGTACTTCAGGTTGAACGTCCAGCGCAGGATCATCTTGATCGGCAGCGTGAGCATCAGCAGCATCAGGTTCGCCATGACCATGTAGCGGATGAAGCCCATCTTGGCGAAGTAGCCGCGAAACACGGTGATCGCCAGGAGCGGTGGCAGGAGCACGAGGTAGGCCCCGAGGGCCAGCCGCCCCGGCGCCTCCCGCAGGAGCCCGTAGCCCACCTGGACGAGCCCGCCGGCGTCCTTCGGGGCCCGCGGGAGCGGCTGCTGCATGAGGTTCACCCAGAACATCTGGTTGAGGTCCACGTTGTTGAGCACCTCGACCTTGTACGGCGTCCAGAACTCGAACGGCCCGAAGAAGTTCCAGTTGGGGCCGCGGAGGAACGTGCCCAGGATGATGAGCGTGATCCAGAGCACGAAGAAGCCGAATTGGTAGGTGAGGTAGGCGAACTTCCGGTTGGCGATCGAGTAGTAGCCGTTGCCCGACTTGTTGAAGTCGATGTACGGCAGCGCCATGAGACCGAAGATCACGAGGCTCGGCAGCACGACGCCCGCGTACCAGGGGTCGAAGTAGACGAGCATCTCCTGCAGGCCGAGGAAGTACCATGGGGCCTTGGACGGATTCGGCGTCTTCACGCTCGAGGCCGGCTCCTCGAGCGGCGCGGGCAGGAAGATCGCCCAGAACAGCAGGAAGGCCGACACGGCCACCATGCAGATGAGTTCCGTGTAGACGAGGTCGGGCCACACGAGCACCTTCTCGTCGTTCACCTTCTCCATCGGCGGCAGGCCCTGCGCCTCCCGCTCGTCGTTGACGACGGCCTGCTTCGTCGCCAGCCAGGTGAAGAAGGCCAGCAGGAACACCAGGCCGACGATCGGCACGTTGTCGGGCTTCATGACGATCGCCGCGAAGTTTTCGTCGGCCATCGACAGGCCCATCGCCAGGAGCATGGCGTTGAGGATCGTCCAGGCCACCATCGGCTGCACGAAGAACTTCCGGAACACGAACAGCAGCGTGAACAGCGCCGTCGTGCCGATCGTGTAGAGCACCGGGCCCGAGAGGGCGTTGACGACCGACCGCACCCCCTGCGGCAGCGACGGCACCATCGAGGCCGAGCCCTGGATGGCCATGGCCGCGAGGATCATCATCACCACTGCGAACGCGGCCCAGGCCACGGCCCACCCGGTCTTGCCATGCTTCCGCCAGAGCAGGAGCGCCGCGACGCCATTCACCAGGGCGATGAACGTGTAGTAGCCCCCGAGGAACCCGGCGACGTCCTTGAGGAAGTACGCGTTGTGCATGGCAAGGCGGCGGGTCGGGGCCGGTCCGGGGCGCTGGGCGTCAGAGGGGTCCGCTGATGCCGCCGTCCTTGCGGACCCGCCAGAAGTGGATGGCGAGCAGCAGGGCGACGGCCAGCGGGATGGCGATGCAGTGGAGCACGTAGAAGCGGTTGAGCGTCTCCTCGCCCACGAAGCGGGCGCCGAGGAGGCCGAAGCGGGCGTCGGAGGCGTCGGTGATCATGTCGATGCCGCCGATCGTGAGCAGCTGCTGCCCCGGCCCCTCGTAGCCCAGGAAGGGCGTGGCCCGGGCCATGTTCGAGCCGACCGTGATGGCCCAGATGGCGAGCTGATCCCACGGCAGCAGGTAGCCCGTGAACGAGAGCAGCAGCGTGAGCAGGAGCAGGATCACGCCCACCACCCAGTTGAACTCCCGCGGCGGCTTGTAGCTGCCGGTGAGGAACACGCGATACATGTGGAGCCACGTCGTGATCACCATCGCGTGCGCACCCCAGCGGTGCAATTCGCGCAGGATCCCCAGGCTCGTCACGTCGCGCAGGGCGAGGATGTCGTTGAAGGCCCACTCCAGCGTGGGCCGGTAATAGAACATCAGGAGGACGCCCGTGACCGTCTCCACGAGGAACAGGAAGAAGGTCACGCCCCCCATGCACCAGGTGAACGAGAGGGCGATGCCCTGCTTCTTGATCGACACCGGGTGGAGGTGGAGGAAGAAGTTCGTGAGCACCACCACGATCCGGTTCCGCCGGTCGAGCGGCATCGGATGGCGGAAGATGCTCTTCCAGATCTGGCTGTTGCGGATGGTCTCGCCGATGGCCATGGATTGCGGCTTGTTCCTGCGTGTGGTGTCGGCTCAGACGATGACGAACGATTCGGCTTCGGCCCACTGGCCGAGCTCCTCCTGGAACGTGCGGCTCTTGTCGATTTCGACCTGGCCGTCGTCGGCGATGCGGATGGCGTAGCGCTCGAGCGGCCGCGGGGCGGGGCCCTCGAAGTTGATGCCGTCCTTGTAGAACCCGCTGCCGTGGCAGGGGCACTTGAACTTCTGCTCGGCCTCGAGCCAGTTGGGGGTGCAGCCGAGGTGCGTGCACACGGTCTTGAGGGCGTAGATCTGCTGCTGGCCGTTGTAGTCGCCGTTCACGACCCAGACCCCGTACTGGGCGACGTACTTCGTCTCGACCTTGCCCGAGGGGAAGCCCTCCTTGAAGCCGACCTTGAACTTGCTCGGCGGCTCGGCGAGCACGTTGGGGAACAGGAAGCGGGCGAGGCCGAACGTGAACAGGCCGCCGGTCACCGAGAGCGCGGTGAACCCGACCGCCATGGCCGACCCCAGGGCGATCTCGAGAAAGCCGCGGCGATCCTCCTCGTCGGCCTTCTTGGCGACCGGCTTCACCGGCCGGGCCGGCATCGGGGGCAACTTCGGGGCCTCGACCTTCTCGGCAGGGGGCTTGGGCTTCGGAGCCGGCCGGGCCGTCGCCTCCGCCTTGCTCACCGGGCCGGGCTTGGCCGCGCGGGCGGCCGCCAGGATGCTCGCGGTGTCGCGCTGCACGCCCGTCTTCGGGCCGTCCTTGGGTGCCGCGGCGGGCTTGGCGGCGGCCGCAGGCTTGGCGGCCGTAGGCTTGGGCGCGGCGGGTTTGGCAGCGGCCGGAGCGGCCTCGGCACCCCCGGCGTGTTTGGCTCGGGCCAGGGCCAGGATGTCGGCGACACTCGGGCGGGCACCACCGGCGGCCGGCTTTGGCGCTGCGGGCTTGGTTGCGGGGGCGTCGGCGGCTGGTTCGGCCGCCGGTGCCGCCACGTCAGCGGCCGGAGGAGCGGATGCCTCGCCGCCCTTACCGGCACCAGCGCGAGCGGCCGCCAGGATCTCGGCGACCGACATTTTCTTCTTGTCTGCCATCGGATGAACCGGCGCCTGCCGCCGATCGGCGCGGCAGATAAAATGCTGGTTTCGACCGCGAATTCACGACTTCGTGAAGTTTTTCACGAAGTCCCTTCTACTTTATCGGCGCTGCCGGTGCTGTCAACGTCGGTTGAAGCCGCCCACCCGCCCGCGGCAGGCGACCGCGCGGCCCAAGTCGGCTACAACGGAGCACTTTCCGCACTCGGAGCCGCACCGTGACCGAATCCCGCCGTGTCCTCGTCGTCGGCGGCGGGGGCCGCGAGCACGCCCTCGCCTGGAAGCTCGCCCGCGACGGCGCGGAGGTCGTCTGCGCCCCCGGCAACGCGGGCACCGCGGCCGTCGGCGAGAACGTGCCGGTCGCCGCGACCGACGTGCCGGCCCTCGTGGCCCTGGCCCGCGATCGCGCGATCGACCTCACCGTGGTCGGCCCGGAGGCGCCGCTCGTGGTGGGGATCGTGGACACCTTCCGCGCCGCCGGGCTCCGCGCCTTCGGCCCCACGGCCGAGGCGGCGCGGCTCGAGGGCAGCAAGATCTTCTGCAAGCAGATCCTCCATCGCGGCGACGTGCCCACGGCGATGTTCCAGGAGTTCCGCTCGGTCGCCCGCGCGCGGGAGTTCCTCGAGGCCCGCGAGGACGTGCCGGTCGTCATCAAGGCCGACGGTCTCGCGGCGGGCAAGGGCGTGTTCGTGTGCGGCGGCCGCGCCGAGGCCCTCGATGCCGTGAACACGCTCGGCGCCGATCCACAGTTCGCCGCGGCCGCGCAGGGCATCCTCGTCGAGGAGCGGCTCGACGGCGTGGAGGTGAGCGTGCTGGCGATCACCGACGGCCGCACGATCGTGACGCTGCCGCCGCTCCAGGACCACAAGGCCGCATACGACGGCGACGAGGGCCCCAACACCGGCGGCATGGGCGCCTACTGTCCCACGCCGTTCGTCGATGCCGAGATGCTCGCCGACATCGAGGCCCGGATCCTCGTGCCCACCGTCCACGCCATGCGGCGCTCGAAGGTGCCCTTCCACGGCGTGCTCTACGCGGGGCTCATGCTCACCGCGCAGGGGCCGAAGGTGCTCGAGTTCAACGCCCGCTTCGGCGACCCCGAGTGCGAGGCCCTCATGGTGCGGCTCGACTCGAGCCTGCTCGAACTGCTCGATGCCGCGGTCGATCGCCGCCTCGACGCCGTCGCGCCGCCGACGTGGCGTGACGAGGCGAGCGTGACGGTCGTGATGGCGGCCGAGGGCTATCCGGGCGCTGTCGAGCGGGGCCGGCCGATCACCGGTCTCGACGCGGCGGCGCGGGTGCCCGACGTGCAGGTCTTCCACGCGGCCACGCGGCTCGACGGCGGGCGCGTGCTGGCCGACGGGGGCCGCGTGCTCGCCGTCACGGCCCTCGGTCCCACGCTCGCCCGCGCGAAGCTGCAGGCCTACACGGCCGTGAAGGAGATCCGCTGGCCGGGCGCGTGGTGCCGCAAGGACATCGCCGACAAGGGCCTGCGGCGGAGCCGCGAGCTGCTCGCCGCGGAAGCCGGGGACGGCGCCGCATGAAGCTGCGCGTGGGCATCGTCGGCCTGGGCTGCCAGTGGGAGTCGCGGCACCTGCCGGCGTTGCGGACGCTCGCCGACCGGTTCGAGGTCCGCGGCATCTGCGAGCAGGTGGCCCACCGGGCGCGGAAGGCCGCCGCCGAGATCGGGTCGGTGCCGGTGGACGGCTTCCGGGCGCTCTGCGCGCGGGACGACGTGGACGCGATCCTGTACCTCGCCGACCAGTGGTTCGGCCCCACGCCGATCCTCGCCGCCTGCGACCACGGCAAGGCGGTCTACTCCGCGATCTCGCTCCCCTTCGAGGCCGACGAGGCGGCGACGCTGCGGCGGCGGGGCAGCTCGGCCATGAAGGCGATGCCCGACTCCTCGACCCGCCGGCGGACGAGGGCCGCCTCGTCGGCCGCGAAGGGCAGCGAGATCGCCGAGTAGACCGCCTTG
>JBJTJO010000172.1:0-25520 GCA_046095965.1 Planctomycetaceae bacterium | reverse complement strand
CCGCGACAAGGTCCTCATGGGCCCGAAGCGGGAGGAGGTGCTCGCCGGCCGCGAGAAGAAGATGACGGCCTACCACGAGGCGGGCCACGCACTCGGCGCCTGGCTCCTGCCCGGCGTGGACAAGCTCCACAAGGTGACGATCATCCCGCGCGGCCGGGCCCTCGGCGTGACGCAGCTCGTGCCGGAGGAGGACCGGATGAACATCGGCGAGAGCGACCTCGCCAACCGGCTGGCCTTCATCCTCGCGGGCCGGGCCGCGGAGAAACTCGTGTTCGGCGAGTACTCCGCCGGCGCCGAGAACGACCTCGTGCAGGCCACGCGGATCGCCCGCAAGATGGTGGCCCACTGGGGGATGAGCGAACGCGTGGGCCCGGTGGCCTGCGCCTCCTCGAACGAGCACCCCTTCCTCGGCCGCGACGTCTACGAGCAGCGGGAGTTCAGCGAGCGGACGGCGCAGATCATCGACGAGGAGGTGACGCGGATCCTGGGCGAGGCCGCCACGCGCGCCACGGCCCTGCTCACCGAGAACCGCGACAAGCTCGACCGGCTCGCGTCCGAACTCGAGTCGCGCGAGATGCTCGACGACACCGAGGTCGTGGACATCATCGGCCCGGCGGTCCCGCGCCGCGCCGGCGAGTCGGCCCCGGCCCCGGCCCCGGCTGGGCGGCGGTCGCGTTGAAAACCCTCCCCCTCGGGGAGAGGGTGGCCGAAGGCCGGGTGAGGGTGCCTTTCGTGTCGTTGCCGAAGCACCCTCACCCCAGCCCTCTCCCAGAGGGAGAGGGGGAGGAGACTCACTCGGCCGACGAAGCCATCCTCACGCCCGCAGGCGGCTCACGGCGATCGCGCCCGAGAAGCAGACGTCCACGTCGCCCCCCGCGGCCCGCGGCCGCTCGTGGTAGCGGCAGTCGAAGTGCCAGCCGGCGTCGGTCGCGCGATACGCGAGCGTGAACGGCGACGCGTCGAGCGCACACTCCACCACGGCCGGGGCGGCCGCCGCCGCCGGCAGGTCGGGCAGGTTCACGTTCCAGAACTCGCCGGCCGAGGTCGCGTCGAGCGGCAGCCGCGCGAACACCGCCTCGAGCCAGCGGGCGGCGCGGCCCCAGTCGATGACCGTGCCGCGTCGATGGTAGTGCGACGCCGCCACCGCCCGCCGGCCGTGGAGCGCCGCCTCGCGGGCCGCCGCGACGGTGCCCGAGTGATGGACGTCCACGCCGAGGTTGCCCCCCGCGTTGATCCCGGCGATCACGAGGGCGGCGTCGGGGGCGATCGTGGCGAGCGCGAGCCGCACGCAGTCGGCCGGCGTGCCGGCCACCGCGAAGCGGCCGGGGCCGGTCTCCTCGACCCGCAGCGGCCGGTCGGTCGTCACGCGGTGGCCGCAGCCGGAGTGCGGCTCGAGCGGGGCCACGACCACGATCTCGCCCCCGAGCGATCCCACCGCCGTGGCGAGGGCCGCGAGGCCGGGAGCGTCGAAGCCGTCGTCGTTCGTGAGCACGATCCGCATGTGGGGCCTCACGCCGACCGGGCCACGAAGGCGTCGAGCACGGCACCCACGCCGACGGCCGCGCACGCGGCGATCCGCACGACGTCCTCGGCATCGGTCTCGACCTGCCGCGGGGCGTCGGGCTTCGCCACGTTCGTCACGATCGAGCACACGGCGACCGGGATGCCGAGCCGGGCCGCGGCCGCGACCTCGGGCACGGTGGACATGCCCACCACGTCGGCCCCGAGCCGACGCAGCATCCGATATTCCGCCCGCGTCTCGTAACTCGGGCCGGAGAGCAGCGCGTAGACGCCCTTCCGCACGACCGCGCCCGATCGCCACGCGGCCTCGAGGGCGACGTCGGCGAGGACGGGATCATAGGGGTCGCCGTGGCCGGCGGACCGCGTCGGCCGCGGGCCCGCGTCGGCGTCCGCCGGTGCGAGCCCCGCGTCCCACCGGCGGCGGAAGCAGTCGATGTGGTCGGTGACCACGACGATCTCGCCGCTGATCATGTCGGGCCGCAGCCCGCCGGCGGCGTTCGTGAGCAGGAGTTTCCGGACGCCGAGCGCCGCGAGGAGCTCGACCCCGCGGGTCAACGTCTCCGCCGGAAAACCCTCGTAGCCGTGGACGCGGCCCTGAAGCATCGCCACGGGCACACCGCCGACCGTGCCGCCGACGATCCGACCCGCGTGACCCGTGGCCCGCGACTGCGCGAGCCAACCGGTCTCGATGCCCGGCAGCGACCAGCGGTCGGCGAGACGGTCCACGAGGCCGCCCATGCCGGTGCCGAGGACCATGCCCACGCGGGCCCGCGAACCACCGGCCGCGAGCACCCGCTCCGCCGCGGCGACGGCCCCGGGCCGCGGCGTGCAGCGGGCTCCGCCGCCCGCCTTTGCCGCCCCGCCGTCGAGACCATACAACGTCATGCTCATTGGCACTTGAAGACTCGGGTCGTGCGATGAACCCAGGAGGCCCGGAGCGGAAGCGACGGGATCGGCATGCCTCACATGGTCAAGGCTCGATAGAGGGCCTGCGTCAGTTACCCGCTCAAGAATAAAAGGATTCGCCCCGCATGCCCACCCGCGCCGAAAAGTTCGCCGGCCTGTCCGTCGCCATCGTCACGCCGTTCAAGGACGGCACGGTGGACGTGCCCCGGCTCAAGGAGCAGATCGACTTCCAGGCCGCGGCGGGCACCACCTGCATCTGCCCGGTCGGCACCACGGGGGAATCGCCCACGCTGTCCCACGACGAGCACGAGCGGGTGATCGCCGCGAGCATCGAGGCGGCGGCCGGCCGGTTGCTCGTCATGCCCGGCACCGGCTCCAACTCCACGGCCGAGGCCGTGCGGCTCACGAAGTTCGCCGCCAAGGCGGGTGCCGACGCCGCCCTCGTCGTGGGGCCCTACTACAACCGCCCCACGCAGCAGGGCATCTACGAGCACTTCAAGGCCCTCGCGGAGGCGGTGGACATCCCGATCTGCGTCTACAACATCCCCGCGCGGACCGGCCGCAACATCGAGCCCGAGACGATCCTGCGGCTCGCCGAACTGCCCGGCATCGCGATGGTGAAGGAGGCCACCGGCTCGATGGACCAGGCCTCGCAGGTGCTCGCCACCACCGACCTGACCGTGCTCTCCGGCGACGACAGCATGACACTGCCGCTGCTCGCGATCGGCGGGCAGGGCGTGATCTCGGTTGTCGGCAACATCGTGCCGGCCGACATGAAGGCCCTCTGCGCCGCCTTCGACGCGGGCGACCTCGCGGCGGCCCGGGCCCTGCACGTGCGGCTGTTCGGCCTGTGCCGCGACCTGCTCGGCCTGGCGAGCAACCCGATCCCGATCAAGGCGGCGCTGGCGATGCTCGGCCGCGACACCGGCGAGATGCGCCTCCCGCTCGTGCCGCTCGAGGCCCCGCTCGCCGCGAAGCTCCGTCAGGCCCTCGTCACGTACGGCCTCCCCGTGGGGTGACCGCCCGTCACTCGAGCACGCGGAGCGACGCGCCGTCGGAGTCGAACCGCGAGATCACGATCTCGTGGTGCCGGGTGAGCTGCAGCCGCTCGAGGTTCTCGACGAGCTCGCCGGCGGCCTCGAGCGACTCGCAGCACGCCATGACGGCCGGCCCCCAACTGCTCTGGGCACAGCCCGGCGCGCCGAGTTCGGCGAGGAGCTCGAGCAGATGCGCGGTCGCCTCGGTATGGGGCAGCCGGCAGGCCTCGTCGGCGAACGGCCGGCCCGCGAGCCGGCCGAACGCCCCGAGCGCCGCCGTGAACTCGGCGAACTTCGCCTCGACGGCCGCCGGCAGGAGCTCGAGCAGGGCGAGCCGCGCGAGCTCCGCCGACACGGCCGGATCCATGGCTGCCAGCCCCGCGAAGGCGGCCGCCTCCTCCGCACCGTGCAGGCCCGCCGCGTCGCGCCCCACGATCACGACGCAGCGCCACGCCGACGGGAGCCGCACGCGGGCCACCATCGGCGAGAACTCACGCATCGCGTCGTCGGCCGCCGAGGCGTCGGCGGGCACCCGCCGCCCGGCCTCGACGATGAGCCCGCCGCGGCTGAACCCGTGCACCCCCACGCACGACCGCCGGCCGCGGCCGGTGATCCGCGCGAACTCCTGCACCTCGCGGGCGTCGAAGGCCCAGTCGTGGTCCGCGGGGCCGGCGTCGAACTGGAGGGGGTGCTCCGGCGGCGCGGGCAGGTCGTCGTCGTCCTCGTCCTCCTCGCGGACGAAGAGGTGGCTCATGGCCGCGGCGACGGACAGCGCGAGCTGGGTGCCGCTGCCGAGGCCGACGTGGCCGGGAGGCGCGGCGAGCACCTCGATCGTGCAGCCCGCGTCGCCGAGGTTCCAGGCCTGGGCGCAGGCCCGCGCGAACTTGAGCGCCCGCTCCGACTGGGGGCCGCGGGCCTCGAACCGGTTGCCCCGCCGCATCCGCAGGTGGACTCCGGGCCGATCGACCATCATGCCGACGCCGCCGAACGACCGCAGCGCGGGATTGCCGAACGCCAGCATGCCGACGTGCAGCCGCGCAGGTGAACGCACCTCGACGGCGGTCTTCCGTGGCTGGCTCGCACGCGGCATAGGACCCTGATCATAGACGAAGGAAGGCCGGCCGCGAGGCACGCACGTTCCAAACCCTCTCCCAGTGGGAGAGGGTGGCCGAAGGCCGGGTGAGGGTGCCGTGGCGGCGCTCCCGAACCACCCTCACCCCGGCCCTCTCCCGGAGGGAGAGGGGATTCGCGCCCGGGACTCGACGAGCTCGAACGCCTCGCGCTCCCGGGGGCCGCCGGTCTTCTCCACGAGCGGGGCGAGGTCGGCGAGTCGGCGGGCGACCTCCGCGGGGCCGAGCAGGTGCAGCCGGGTCACGAGGATGCAGCCCTCCACCACGGCGTGGGCGGCCCGGTTGAACCCGAGGAACGGCCGCCCCGCGTGCTCGGCGACGACTCGGGCCTCGAGGCACTCGCGTTCCCGGGAGCGGTCGGCCGTCTCGACGACGAACTCCCACGCCCGACAGGCGTCCTCGAGCACCCAGCCGCGCAAGGCGGTCGCCGGCCGCGCGGGCAGGGGCTGGGGCAGCGTCTCCGCCACGACCCGCGCGAGGAGCAGGACGTCGTCGGTGACGTGGAACACCCCCTGCGGCACGGCGGCGAGATGGGCCGCGGTCCGGCTCGACGCGAAGGGGCGCAACTCCAGCCGCGCGACGCGTCCGGCCGCCCCGTCGGCGACGCGCGGTCCCATCGCCGCGACGTGCATCGCGCCCGCGGAGTCGATCGTGGTCAGCAGGCCTTCGAGGATCATGGCGACCCGGATGATAAACTGCGGTCCTCCGCAGGCCCGGAAATTTCCGCGTGACCGCCCCGCGACCCCGCATCCACTTCGTCACCGGCCGGCTCGCCGAGCACGCGCTCGTGCAGGTGCTCGAGAGCCTCGCGCCCCGCGGCGGCTTCGACCACACGGTGCAGGTGCTCGACATCACCGTCGCCGCGCTCATGACGACGCCCTGGATCGCCCGCCGGCTCGCGGTGCCCCCCGGCACCGACCGCGTCGTCATCCCCGGCGCCTGCCGCGGGCCGCTCGAGGCCTTCGCGGCCGTCACGGCCGTGCCCGTCGAGCGCGGCCCCGAGGACCTGCGGCGGCTCGACGAGTTCTTCGGCCAGGCCGCCCGCGACCTCGCCGACTACGGCCGCTTCGACATCGAGATCATCGCGGAGATCAACCACTGCCCCCGGCTGTCCCGGGCGGCGATCCTCGCGGAGGCCCGGCGGCTGGCGGCGGCGGGGGCCGACCGGATCGACGTGGGCTGCGATCCCGGCGACGTCTGGGACGGCACAGGGGACGCGGTGCGGATGCTCGTCGCCGAGGGATTCCGCGTGTCGATCGACAGCCTGGAGCCGGCGGAGATCGCCGCGGCGACGCGGGCCGGCGCCACGCTCGTGCTCTCGGTGAACTCGGCGAACGTGGCCGCCGCCGCCGACTGGGGCTGCGAGGTCGTCGCCATCCCCGAAGTGCCCGCCACGCTCGCGGGCTTCGACGCGACGATCGAGCGGCTGACCCGCGACGGCGTGCCGTTCCGCCTCGACCCCGTCCTCGAGCCGATCGGCTTCGGGTTCGCCGCCAGCCTCGGCCGCTACCTCGACGTCCGCCGCCGGTTCCCGGATGCCGAGATGCTGATGGGCGTCGGCAACCTGACCGAACTCACCGACGTGGACTCGGCGGGTGTCAACGCGCTGCTCCTCGGCTTCTGCCAGGAGGCGGGCATCCGTTCCGTGCTCACGACGCAGGTCATCCACTGGGCCGCGTCGAGCGTGCGCGAGTGCGACCTCGCGCGGCGGCTCGCCTTCCACGCCGTCACCCATCGCACGCTTCCCAAGCACGTCGAGCCCCGCCTCGTCACGCTGCGGTCGGGCAGGCCGCAGGCGCACGGCGCGGAGACGCTCGACCGTCTCGCCGCGGCGATCCGCGACCCCAACTTCCGGATCTTCGCCGAGGCCGGGGCGATCCACCTCGTGGGCGCGGGGCTGCACCTCGCGTCGCGCGACCCCTTCGCGCTCTTCCGGCAACTCGCCGCCGCCGGCCGCGACGACGTCGATCCCGGGCACGCCTTCTATCTCGGCTACGAGATGGCGAAGGCCGCCACGGCGCTGACGCTGGCGAAGGACTACCGGCAGGATCAGGCCCTCGACTGGGGCCACCTCACCGAGCCCGAGATCGGTCACGGCCCGTCGCGGGCGGCCGCCGCCGCCGCCCGCGCGAGCCGCCGCCGCAGCTCGGAAGAGAGTGCCCCAACGTGAACCCTCGCCCACTGGGAGAGGGTGGCCGAAGGCCGGGTGAGGGTGCCTGGGTGGCGTTACCAAAGCACCCTCACCCCGACCCTCTCCCAGAGGGAGAGGGAGCAAGGCATCATTCGTATGATGGTCCCCATGCAGCTCGTTGAAACCTCCGCTTCCCACCACTGGATCGTCCGTCGCTGGTTCACGCCGTCGGGCGCGCTCGTGGCGGAGGCGGCGCCGGGGCTCGCCCCCGCCGCGGTGTTCGCGGCCCTCGCTCCGCTGCCCCATGCGCTGTTCCTCGACAGCGCGCGGACCGACGCCCCGGCGGCCGGGACCTCGTTCCGCCTCGGGCGTCATTCGTTCGTGACGGCCGACCCCGTCCACGTGGAGCGGGCCGCGGCGACGGCCCCGGCGGCCGACGGCGTGGCGCTCGCGGGTGCGCTTGGCCGGCTGAGCGCGCTGCTCGCCGACCTGGCCGCCCCCTCCATCCCCGGCCTGCCGCCGTTCCAGGGGGGCGTCGCGGGCTTCCTCTCCTACGAGTGCGGCCTCGCGCTCCTCGGCGTGCCGACGCCGCCGGGCCGCGACCCGGCCGTGCCGCTCTTCTCGCTGGCGGTGCACGACGTGGTCTTCGCCCACGACCATGACACGGGCCGGGGCTGGTTCATCTCGCAGGGCGTGCCGGCCCGCGGACCGGCGGCCCGGCGGGCCCGCGCCGCCGAACGGCTCGAGGCGGTCCTCGCCGCCGCGGACGCAACACGTGGCCACCGCCTCGCGCGGTCGCAGCCCGGCCATCCCCTGCCCGGCCATCCCCTGCCCGGCCATCCGGGGGTGACGAGCAGCCACACCCGTGACTCCTATCTGGAGATGGTGGCCCGCGCGATCGAGCTCATCCGTGCCGGTGACATGTTCCAGGTGAACCTCGCCCAGCGCTTCGCCGTGGCCGCCGCTGCCGACCCGATCGCCCTCCACGCCCTGGCCCGCACCGCGAACCCGGCGCCGTTCGCGGCCTGCCTCGACCTCGGCTCGGCCACGCTCGTGAGCATGTCGCCCGAGCGATTCCTGCAGGTCGCCCGCGGCGTCGTGCGGATGCACCCCATCAAGGGCACCCGCCGCGTCACCGACCGGCCCGAGGCCGACCTCCACGCCGGCGCCGACCTCCGGGAGAGCGTCAAGGACAGGGCCGAGAACGTGATGATCGTGGACCTCGTCCGCAACGACCTCGCGCGGGTCTGCACGCCGGCGAGCGTCCGCGTCGAGGCGCTCTGCCGCCTCGAACGCTACAGCACCGTGCAGCACCTCGTATCGATCGCGGCGGGCCGCCTGCGGCCGGGCCTCGGCCCGCTCGACGCGCTCGTCGCCGCGCTGCCCGCCGGCAGCGTGACCGGCGCCCCGAAGCACCGGGCCTGCGAGATCATCTCCGATCTCGAGGGCTTCGCCCGCGCGGCCTACTGCGGCAGCGTGGGCTACGTGGGGTTCGACGGCGCCGCCGACTTCAACCTGCTCATCCGCACGCTCGTCGCCACGCCGGACAGCCTGACGTTCGCCGCCGGCGGCGGGATCACCGCGGCGAGCGAACCGGCCGCGGAACACGCCGAGAGCCTCGACAAGGCCGAGGGCGTGCTCCGCGTGATCGCGGCGCTCGGGGCCGGCGCCGGCGGGCGACACGTGCCGGGGCCGTCCGCATGATCGTCGTCCTCGACAACCGTGACAGCTTCGTCTTCAACCTCGCGCGCCACCTCGAGCTGCTTGGTGCCGAGGTGCGGGTGGTGCCGGCGCACGCGGTTTCCGTCGCCGATCTCGCGCGGCTCGCACCCCGCGCGCTCGTGATCTCGCCGGGGCCGTGCACGCCGGCGGAGGCGGGCTGCTCGGTCGCGGCGGTGCGGGCGCTCCGCGGCAGCGTGCCGATCCTCGGCGTGTGCCTCGGCCACCAGGCGGTCGCCGCGGCGCTCGGGGCCCGCGTCGTGCGGGCCGCGGCGCCGGTGCACGGGCGCACGAGCGCGATCCACCACGACGGCATCGACCTCTTTGCGGGCATCCCCAGCCCGCTCGTGGCCTGCCGTTACCATTCGCTCGTCGTGGACGCCGCCGCGCTCCCGGACGGGCTCGTCGTCACCGCACGGGACGACGCGGGCACGGTGATGGCGATCGCCGACCCCCGGGCCGTCGTGCACGGTGTGCAGTTCCATCCCGAGTCGATCCTCACGCGGCACGGGTTCCGGCTGCTGGCGAACTTCCTCGCGCTCGCCGGCGTCCCGCACCATGCGGCGCTCGTGCCCGCGCTCGACGCCGACGTCGAGCGGCAGGCGGGCGGGGACGCAGCCGACTCCCCCGACGACCCCGCCGCCACCCGCGTCGTCACGTTCTGAAGGAGCCGGGCCCGGCCCCGAGCCGGATGACGCCGCGGGCCGATTCGCGTACGCTGTCCCCCATGCACTCGCTTCCCCGCTTCTCGTTCGGCGTCGGTGACCGCTTCGCCCACGAGGCCGAGGCCCAACTCGCCGCCTTCGAGCGGCTCGCCGCCGCGGGCGTGGTCGTCGCGCCGGTGTGGAACAAGTCGAACCGCGAGCACACCTTCATCGGAAGCGAGCCGGCGAGCGTCCGCGCCGCGGCGGCTGCCGCCGTGGCGGCGCGGAAGTGGCCCCATCCCTGGTTCGTGGACGCCGACCACATCCGGCTCGACACGGTCGATCGGTTCCTGCCGACGAGTGACTTCTTCACGATCGACGTCGCCGACTCGATCGGCAAGCCCGCCCCCGCGGCCGACATCGCGGCCTTCGTGGCCCGCCATCCCGAGCTCGGCAAGCCCCTGGCGGTGCCGGGCATCGCCGAGGTGATCCGGCTGGCGGAGGACTCGGTCGCCGCCATCGCGGCGCAGTACCTGCTCGCCTGCCGCGAGGCCGGGGAGATCTGGCGGCACATCGCGGCGGCCCGCGGCACCGACGTGGTCGTCGAGGTCAGCATGGACGAGACCGACGAGCCGCAGACGCCTCCGCAGCTGCTCGTGATCCTCGCGCTGCTGGCCGAGGAACAGGTCCCTCTCCAGACGGTCGCACCGAAGTTCACGGGCCGGTTCAACAAGGGCGTGGACTACGTCGGCGACCTCGCGAAGTTCGAGCAGGAGTTCTCCGACGACGTGGCGGTCTGTGCGTTCGCGGCGCGGCACTACGGGCTGCCCGAGTCGCTCAAGCTCTCGGTGCACTCGGGCAGCGACAAGTTCTCGCTGTACCCGATCATCCGCCGCACGCTCGCCCGCACCGGCGCGGGCGTGCACCTGAAGACGGCCGGCACGACCTGGCTCGAGGAGGTGATCGGCCTCGCCGAGGCCGGGGGCGACGGGCTCGCCCTCGCCCGTGAGATCTACGCCTACGCCCTCGACCACGTGGACGAGCTCTGCGCGCCCTACGCGTCGGTGATCGACATCGACCCGGCGAAACTGCCGGCGGCGGCGGAGGTGAACGCCTGGACCGGCCCGCGGCTCGCCGCCGCGATCCGCCACGTGCCGACCTGCCCCGACTTCAATCCGCACGTGCGGCAGCTCCTCCACGTGTCGTTCAAGGTGGCGGCCAAGCAGGGCACGCGCTACACCGACCTGCTCGTCGCCAACCGCGAGGTCGTGGCCCGGCAGGTGACGGAGAACATCCACGACCGGCACCTCGAGCCGCTGTTCATCGGATGAGCGGCGCGGCGCCGGCGGACGACGGACGCGGAGGCCGGCGATGAAATCCGCCGTCACCATCTGCCTCGTGCCGGAGGCGGCCCGCGGGCCGTTCGTGTTCCACGGCGACCTCGCCGCGGGCTGCCGCTCCGCCGCCGAGCTCGGCTTCGACGCCGTCGAGGTCTTCGCCGCCGGCCGGGACGACGTGGCCGATGCCACGCTCCGCCGGACGCTCGCGGCCCACGGCCTCGCGCTCGCGGCGGCCGGCACGGGCGCCGGCTGGGTGAAGCACGGCCTCTCACTGTGCCACGCCGACGCCGGGAACCGCGGCCGGGCCCGGGAGTTCATCGGCGGGATCGTGGATGCCGCCGGCGACCTCGGTGCCCCCGCGATCAGCGGCTCGAGGCAGGGCCGCCGCGGCGGCGACGACACGCGTGACGCTGCCCACGACCTGCGCGCCGACGCGCTCCACGACCTCGGCCGCCGCGCCGCCCGCCACGGCCGGCCGCTTCTCTACGAGCCGCTCAACCGCTACGAGACCGACCTCTTCAACCGGCAGGCGGAGGCTGCGGCGTTTCTCCGGGAGCGGGGCATCGCCAACGTGACGCTGCTCTCGGACCTCTTCCACATGAACCTCGAGGAGGCCGACATGGCCGCCGCGCTCGTCGCCTGCGGCGACCTCGTCGGCCACGTCCACTGGGCCGACTCGAACCGCCAGGCCGTCGGCTGCGGCCACACCGACGTGGCGCCCTGCGTCGCGGCGCTCCGCGCGATAGGCTATCGCGGCTTCCTCTCGGCCGAGGTGCTCCCGCTGCCCACGCCGCTCGAGGCGGCCCGCCGGAGCCTCGCCGGTTTCCGCGCGTTCACGACAGGCTGATCGCACCCCGAAAGGCTCCGTCCATGCTCAACGGCTCGCTGCTCCATCCCGACATCCTCCGCGTCCTCGCCCGCTCGGGGCACCACTCGAAGGTGCTCATCGCCGACGGCAACTACCCGGCCGAGAACAAGCGCGGCCCACGGGCCGAGCTCGTGTCGCTGCAGCTCGCGCCGGGCATCCCGACGGTCCTGCAGGTCTTCGAGGCGCTCCTGGGCGCCATCCGCATCGACGAGGTCAACACGATGGGCGTGGACCGCGCCGACTCCTACGCCGCCGCCACGCCCGGCGACCCGCCGGTGTGGGCCGACTACCGCCGGGCCCTCGCGGCGGCCGGCTCGAAGGTCGAACTCGCGCCCATCGTGAAGTGGGATTTCTACGGGGCCGTCGCCTCGGACGACCACGTGCTCACGATCCAGACCGCCGACACGCAGCCGTGGGCGAATCTCCTCCTCTCGCTCGGCTGCCGCACCTTCTGAGTCGCCGACCCCACCATGCAGACCCGCCCGCTCGGTTCGACCGGCCTCCACGTTCCGATCCTCTCCTTCGGCGCGAGCTCCCTCGGCCAGGAGTTCCGTGCCGTGACGCTCGACGAGGCGCTCGGCAGCGTCCGCGCCGCGCTCGACGGCGGCCTGAACCTCATCGACACGAGCCCGTTCTACGGCCGGGGCATGAGCGAGGTGCTGCTCGGCATCGCCCTCAAATCCGTGCCACGGAATGACTACCTGTTGTGCACGAAGCTCGGCCGCTACTCGCTCGAGCACTTCGACTTCTCGGCGCGGCGGGTGGCCGAGAGCGTGGACGTGTCGCTGCACCGCCTCGGCACCGACCACCTCGACATCGTCCTCTGCCACGACATCGAGTTCGTGCCCATGCAGCAGATCGTGGACGAGACGCTGCCGGCCCTGCGGAGGATCCAGCAGGCCGGCAAGGTGCGATTCATCGGCTTCAGCGGCTACCCGCAGAAGATCTTCCGGTTCATCTGCGACCAGGCCCCGGTGGACTGCGTGCTCAACTACAACCAGTACACGCTGCAGAACACCCGCTTCGCCGACGAGACGATCCCGTATCTCGAGGCCAAGGGCATCGGCGTCATGAACGCCGGCCCCTTCAGCGCCCGCCTGCTCACCGACGCCCCGCTGCCGGCCTGGCTCAAGGAGCCCGAGGCGGTCAAGGCGGCGGCCCGGCGGGCGGCCGACCTGTGCCGCTCCCGCGGCAGTTCGATTGCCAAGCTCGCCCTGCAGTTCGCGATCGCCAATCCCCGCATCGCCACGACCGTGGCGGGCAGCGCGAACCCCGCGAACGTCCGTGCCTGGGCGGCCTGGGCCGCCGAGCCGCTCGACGGGGAGCTCCTCCGCGACGTCCAGGCGATCTTCGCCCCCGTCAAGAACGTGGGCCACCTGGAGGGACTCGCGCAGAACAACTGACTTCACGCCGACCTCGCTCCCTCTCCCTCCGGGAGAAGGCCGGAAACGACCAGCTCATGCACATCGACTCCCACCAGCACTTTTGGACCTACTCCGCCGCCGAATACCCGTGGATCGGCGCGGGCATGGAGCGGATCGCGCGGGACTTCCTGCCCGCCGATCTCGCCGCCGTCGCGCGGCCCGAGGGCGTCGGCGGCAGCGTGGCCGTGCAGGCCCGCCAGTCGCTCGCCGAGAGCGAGTGGCTGCTGGAACTCGCGGCGGCCGACCCGTTCGTCCGCGGCGTGGTGGGCTGGGTGGACCTGCGGAGTGCACACGTCGCCGCGGATCTCGCCCGCCTCGCCGTGCATGACCGGTTCGTCGGCGTGCGGCACGTCGTGCAGGACGAGCCCGACCCGCGGTTCCTGCTCGGCGAGGCGTTCGTCCGCGGCCTGCGGAATCTGCCCGAGTTCGACCTCACGTACGACCTGCTCCTCTACCCGCCGCAGCTGCCGGCGGCCGTGGAACTCGCGGCCCTGCTGCCCGGGCAGCCGTTCGTGCTCGACCACCTCGCGAAGCCGCGGGTGAAGGCGGGCGAGATCGCCGAGTGGCGCCGCGGTGTCGAGGCCCTCGCCCGGCACGCGAACGTGTGCTGCAAGGTGTCGGGCCTCGTCACCGAGGCCGCGTGGCGGGGCTGGAAGCGGTCCGACTTCACGCCCTACCTCGACGTCGTGCTCGCCGCCTTCGGCCCCGACCGGCTCATGTTCGGCAGCGACTGGCCCGTGTGCCTCGTCGCCGGCGAGTACGCCGAGGTCGCGGGAATCGTCCGCGATTTTTTCACGCGGCTCTCCCCCGCCGAGCAGGCGAGCCTGTGGGGCGGCACGGCGACCCGCTTCTACGGCTTGACCTGAAGGAGACGCCATGCAGGCACTGCTGCTCGAGAAGCCCGGCGCGTTCCGGTTCATCGACGTTCCCGAGCCGCCCGCGCCCGCCGCGGGGGAGGCCGTCGTCCGCGTCCACGCCGTCGGCATCTGCGGCACCGACTACGGCGGCTACCTCGGCAAGATGCCGTTCTTCAGCTACCCGCGGATCCCCGGCCACGAGCTCGGCGTCGAGGTCGTCGCGGTCGGCCCCGACGTCACGGCCGTGAAGCCCGGCGACCGCTGCTGCGTCGAGCCCTACATCAACTGCCAGCGCTGCCATTCGTGCACCCGCGGCCTCACGAACTGCTGCGCGCACCACCAGACGCTCGGCGTCCACTGCGACGGCGGCCTGCGGCCGCTGTTCACGGTGCCCGCCCGCAAGCTTCACCCGTCGCCCCGGCTCACGCCCGCGCAGAACGCGCTCGTCGAGACCCTGGCGATCGGCTGTCACGCGGTGGACCGCGCGGCGGCCCGCGCCGGCGAGACGGTGCTCGTCATCGGTGCGGGCCCGATCGGCCTCTCGGCCGTCGAGTTCGCGAAGCTCGCGGGCTCGCGGGTGATCGTCATGGACGTGGCGGAGAGCCGGCTCGCCTTCGTGCGCGAGCGGATGGGGATCGCCGACACGGTCCTCGCGACGGGCGGCGCGGCCGACGAGGCCGCGGTCGCGGCGCTCACCGACGGCCGCCTGGCCGACGTCGTCGTCGATGCCACGGGCAGCGCCGCGAGCATGGCCCGGGCGCTCGCCTTCGCGGCCTTCGGCGGCCGCGTCGTCTACGTGGGCATCACGCAGGCCGACCTCGTCTTCCCGCACGCGCCGGTGATGCACCGCCGCGAGCTCACGCTGCTCGCCAGCCGCAACGCGCTCTCGCGCGATTTCGCGCGGATCATCGCCCTCATCGAGGCCGGCCGGATCGACACGGTGCCCTGGATCACGCACCGCATCCCGTTCGCCGACACGATCGCCGCGTTCCCCCGCCTCCTCGAGCCGTCGAGTGGCGTCATCAAGGCGGTGGTGGAACTCGCGGGCTGACTCAGCCCGGCCGCCAGCCGCCGTTGACGTTCACGACCTGGCCGGTGACGAACCCGGCCGCGGGCGACACGAGCCAGCGGATCGCGGCGGCGATGTCCTCGGGCGTGCCCCAGCGGCCGAGCATGCTCTCGCGGACCGCCCGCCGCTGCCAGGCCTCGCTCGCGTGCTCGCCCCAGGCGGTCTTGATCCAGCCGGGGGCCACGCAGTTCACGCGGACCCGCGGCGCGAGCGACTTGGCGAGGCTCCGCGTGAACGCCATCACGGCCCCCTTGGTCGCCGCGAACAGCTGTCCGCTGTCCCCCTCCATGCCCGTCTCGGCCTGGTCCCAGCCGATCGTCACGATCGTGCCCCCGGACCGCTCGCGCATCCACGCCCCGAGCGCGCGCGCGAGCTGCATCGTCGCCGCCACGTCCACCGCGAGCAACGCGGCGAGCTTGCGTTCAAACGGCCAGCGGGCGGCCGCGCCCGTGAGCACGTCCACGCCCGCCACGAGCACGACCGTGTCCACCGCGGGGAGCCCTGCCGCGACGTCGGCCGCGAGCCGCTCCGCGGCGCCCGCCGCGGCGAGATCGGCGAGGAACGTGCCGGCGTGGCGGCCCTCGGCCGCGAGCAGGCCCGCGACCTCCGCGGCCCCGGCCGCGCTCCGTCCGTGCACCGCCACCGCGGCGCCGGCCCGCGCGAGCTCGAGCGCCACCGCGCGGCCGATGCCGCGGGTCGATCCGGTCACGAGGGCGGTCCGTCCTACGAGCGTGCTCATGTCGGCTCCTCCGGCGACATCATCGCCGCGGGCGACTCCCGCGCGAACAGCGCGAGCAGCGGCGGCAGGATCACGAGGTCGGCGAAGAGCGAAGCGGCCAGGGCCGCCAGCGTGAGGCCGCCGAACGTGCGGAGGGCCGGGTTCCCGCTCCACGTCATCGGCGCGAGTCCGGCCGCGAGCGTCAGGCACATGATCACCATCGCCGGCCCCGACGCGGCGAGCGCCCGCTCCACCGCGGCCCGCACGCCGTGCCCGCCGGCCAGCTCCTGCCGGAACCGGCTCACGAGATGGATCGTGTTGTCGTCGGCGAGCCCGAGGCAGACGCTGAACGTCAGCACGCCGACGATCCGCAGCGGCTCCCCGACCGCCACCAGGCAGCCGGCCGCCGCGACCACCGGGAACATCGTCGGCACGAGGCAGATGAGCCCCAGGCGGACGGAGCGGAACGCGACCATCATCGTGGCGATGATCACGACCGACGACACGAGCAGGCTCGCCGCGGTGTCGCGGATGATGCCGTGGAGGTTCGCGACCGAGACGACCGACGTGCCGGTCAGGTCGCAGCGCACGCCGGGGTGGCGGCGCTCGATCTCCCGCAGGCTCCGCCGCACGTCGTCGTACACGACGAGCAGCTTCTGCGCGCCGCAGTCGGTCGAGGGCACGAACACGGCGGCGCGGCGCAGGTCGGGCCGCACGAAATGATCACGGATCCGGGGGGGAATCCGGGCGACGTCGGCCATTCCGGCGTCCGCGACCGTGCCGTTGCGGACGAGGCCCGCCGCGATCGTCAGCGCCGAGCAGGGCGTGCCCAGCCACGGCCGGTCCGCCAGCGCCGCATGCACCTCGCGGAGCACGTCGGCCGGCAGCTCCGGTTCGGCGTCGGCCGGCCACGCCACGGCCACGCTCGACGGGAGCGACCCGCCGATCGCCGCGTCGCACAGCGCCATCGCGCGGGCGATCGAGCTGTCGCCGGGCACGTTCTCGCGGATGCAGGTATCGGCCTTCAGTCCGGCCGAGACGGCCGTCAGCGCGGCGGTGGCGGCGAGCGACACGGCCACCGCCGCGCGGGGCCGGCCGAGGAGCCACCGCGCCCAGCGGACCGCCCAGCCGGCGTCGCCGGCCGCGGGGGCCGCGCCGCGGGGCTGCACGAGGTCGCCGAGAGGGCCGCCGAGCAGCCACGGCGTCACGGTGAGCACCGCCGCGAAGCCGAGCGTCGTCCCCAACGCCGA
Source organism: Planctomycetaceae bacterium (assembly GCA_046095965.1). GTDB lineage: Bacteria > Planctomycetota > Planctomycetia > Pirellulales > UBA1268 > QWPN01. Next base: position 8,906 of record JBJTJO010000172.1, on the reverse strand, counting down.
GGTGATCCCGAACCGGCGGATCGCCTCCATCTCGGCCACCCCCAGGGCGCCGAAGCCGACGACGGTCGTGAACACCATGAGCACGCAGGCCCGACCCACCGTCCGCATCATCCGCCGTAGCGCCTCGATCCGCCCCAGCCCCGCCCGCCGCTCCGCGGTGAAGTCCACGATCATGTGCACCGTGTCGGCGAAGGCGATCCCGTAGACGAGGCTCGGCAGCGCCATGTTGAAGCCGTTGAGGCTGCCGCCGAGCCAACCCACCGCACCGAGCGCCCAGAGCGTCCCGACCGTCGGGCCCGCCACCGCCGCCAGCACGGCGAACACGTTGCGAAAGGCGACGATCCCCACGATCGCCGTGATCAGGGCGCTCCAGACGAACGACCGGAACGCCTCCCGCTGCGTGAGCACGAGCATCTCGACGCGGGCCACCGGCAGCCCCGCGACGCCCACGTCGAGCGGCGTGCCCCGCGCGGCGTCCGTCACCGCGGCGGTGATCGCGGCCACCTGCGGCGCCACCTTCGACGTGGCCACCTGGCGGCCGGCGAGCTGCGCGTGGAGGAACGTGGTGGTGCCGTCCGCCGAGAGGATCTGCCCAGCGACGGCCGGGTGGACGAGGGCGAGTTCCCGGGCGCGCGGCAGGTTGTCGGCCGTGGGCGTGATCGGCACGAGCGGCAGTGCGGGGCGATCGGGCCGCCGGGCGTCGAGCAGGCTATCGACCGACTCGACCTCGGGCAGCGCCTCGAGCCGTGCCACGAGCGTGCGCAGGGCCGCGATCGCCGGCGGCGAGAAGAGGTCGGCGGCCCGCACCGTGACGATCACGTCGGTGTCATCGGGGCCGAAGTCGGCGAACAGCCGCTGCAGCGAGTCCCACTCGGGACCGGGCCGGTGGAACAGCGCCCGCGGATCCTCGTCGAGCCGCAGCCGCGTGAGCCCCACTCCGGCCAGGATCGTGACCGCGACGACGAGCAGCGCGAGCCAGCCGCGGCGGTCGCAGACGAAGTCGGCGTAGGCGTTCATGACGTGCCGGTGTGTCCGCTCAGGGCCGCGCCGCGGCGGACGGCGGCAGCTCGGCGCGTCGCGACGGCGGGTCGTCAGGAAACTCGCCGACCGGAAAGCGGTAGCAGGCGGCCTCCTCGGCATTGCGGACGAGCAGATGCCCACTCGTGACGCAGGGGTTGTTCCACGTCTGCCCCGACAGCGCGGCGAGCCGGCCGCGGACTCGATGCGCCTCGGGCGTGCACTCGACGAATACGACCTCGCCCGATTCCGCCTGCACGACCAGCACGTCGCGCACCCGCAGCACCTGTCCCTGCCCGTAGCGCCCCCCCTTCCAGCGGCGGACGCCATCGGCCACGCGCACGCACTCGAGGATGCCGTCGGAGAGCCCGTAGGCATGCCCCTCGTGGATCGCCACGTTGGTGAACTTCGTCTTGAGCATGCCGGGCTGCGACCAGGCCTGGCGGAACGAGACCACGGCGCCCGCCGGTGCGTCGCGCTCGAAGACCGCCGCGCCGATGCCATAGCCCTTGGAGATGAAGATCCGGTCGCCGTCGAGCACGTGGGGCTGCGAGCAGGTGGCGTCGGAGTTGGAGTGGCCGGGCCAGGGGAAGCCCCAGAGCTCGCGGCCGTCGGCGGGGTCGTAGGCGGCCACGCGCGACTCGTTGACCGCGAGCACGACCTCGCGGCCGGCGATCGTGCGAAGCTCGGGAGTCACGTAACTGATCTGGTCGGCGCCGGCCGTCCAGCGGCGCTCGCCCGTCACGCGGTCATAGGCGGCGAGCGACACGGCGGGCGCCGGCGCCGGCGACTCGAGCGGACCGCCCCCCGGCACGATCACGAGGTCGGCAGTCACCAGCGGCGAGCCCGCCCGGCCCCAGGCCACTGCGGCCGCATGGGCCGCCGCGTCGATGCCGAGGTCGTCCACGACGTTCTTCCGCCACAGCACCTTGCCCGTGGCTCCGTCGATCGCGTGGAGCCAGCCAGTGGCGCCCGTGGCGTAGACCACGCCGTCGCGGATCGTGGGCGTGGACCGCGGCCCCACCCCGCCGAGCACCGTCTCGTGCCGGCCGGCCACGGCCACGCTCCACTCGGGCGTGCCATCCTCGATGCCGTAGCAGGCGATCACCTCCTCGTCGCCCCGCTGCTCGAGCGTGACCGCGTGCTCACGGCACACGGCGAAGCCGCTCCACCCGGCGCCGATCGGCCGGCGCCACCTCTCGATGTACCCCGCCGCCGCGGACGGAATCGCGAACGCATCGATGCCCGCGTTGCCGCCCGCCCCGAGGAAACGCGGGAAGTTCGTCCCTGGCTGGTCGCCTCCCCAGGCTGGCCCCGAGTCGTCGGCCCCTTCACGCGGCGCGGCGGCCGGGGGTGCCGGGCTCGCCCGCGGCAGCAACCGGTCGCGGGACGGCCGCCACCGCCAGGCCAACTCCGGCACGAGATCACCCGACACCCGCTCGATGCGGAGTGCCGCGCACGCCACCACGACGGCCCCGACGAGGCCGAGGGCTACCGCCCGTTTCACCCGCCACGAGTGGCCGCTCTGCCAGAGGAACCATCCGAGCAACGACATCAACCCCGAGAAGGCGAGGATGAGCGTGAGGATGTTGCGGACCGCCTGATCCACGATCTCGCCCGCGACCGGCTGCAGCCCACCGGCCCGCACGAGCGCGATCGCGGCGGCGAGCGACGCCAGCGTCACGTACACGCGACGAGGAGGCCACAGCGGAGGCAGCAGGGGGACGGGGCGATCCACTCGTGACGTCCGGCGCATGACACGCTTTTCCTGGTTCAGGGAGCGGGGTTCAGGGAACGGGCTCGGCAGCGAAGTGTAGCGGTCCGGACGCTCGCCGGACGCGGTCCGCGCGGGGCCGCCGTCACGGCCGTGTTCGTTGTGACGCGCCACGGAGCCGACTAGACTCATCCGTCTCGAAGATTTTCCCGCCGCCTCGCCAGGATCCGGGCATGTCCCGCACGAACGCCCCGCAGCCCACGGCCACGCCACGCTCGGCCCCGCCCCTCGGCCCCTCGACTGCCGCCGTGCATGCGGGCGAGGACCGCGTCAAGCCGGGGTTCGCGATCACCGACCCGATCTTCGCGGCCTCGACCTACACGTTCGCCGACACGCAGGCGATCGTGGACTTCATCGAAGAGGCGCAGCCCCGCGAGGAGTACGGCCGCTACGGCAACCCGGGCGAGAAGGTCGTCGAGCGGAAGCTCGCGGCCCTCGAGGGGGCCGAGGAGGCGGTGCTGTTCTCGAGCGGCATGGCGGCCCTCGTCGGCCTGCTCATGGCTCACGTGAGCGCCGGCGACGAGATCGTGTTCTTCGACGAGTGCTATCACCGCAGCCGCGAATTCTGCCGCAGGCACCTGACGCGGTTCGGCGTCGGCTTCCGCGAGGTAGCCACGTGCGACTACGCGGCGATGGAGGCCGTGATCACGCCGCGGACGAAGTTCCTGGTCAGCGAGTCGCCGACGAACCCGCACCTGAGCGTCGTGGACGTGGCGCGGTTCGCGGAGATCGGCCGGCGGCACGGCGTGCTGACGCTCATCGACGCCACGCTCTGCACGCCCTACAACCTGCGGCCGCTGGAGAGCGGGGTGGACTTCGTGCTCCACTCGTGCACGAAGTACCTCGGCGGCCACAACGACCTGCTCGCGGGCGTCGTCGTCGGGTCCGCGGAGAAGCTCGACCCCGTGCGCAAGCTCCGCGGGATCATGGGGGGCGTGAGTTCGCCCCACAATGCCTACCTCCTCGAGCGCGGGCTCAAGACGTTCGCGCTCCGCATGGAGCGGCACAACGCGAACGGCCTGACGGTGGCGCGGTTTCTCGAGGGCCACCCGCGCGTGGAGCAGGTGCTCTATCCCGGCCTCGCGAGCCATCCCTATCACGCGGTCGCCGAGCGGACGCTCCGCGGCTGCGGCGGCCTCGTCACCTTCTTCCTCAAGGGGGCCGACGGCGGGCCGGCCGACTGGCGGACCACCGCCGCGGTCGTGGACGCGGTCCGTATCCCGCGGATCGGGCCGAGTCTCGGCGGCGTCGAATCGCTCATCGAGCAACCGCTCGTGATGAGCTACTGGAACTACACGCCCGCCGAGCGGGCCGCCTTCCGGATCACGGACAACATGATCCGCCTGGCCTGCGGCATCGAGGACGCCGACGACCTGATCGCCGACCTCGCCCAGGCACTGGGGTGAGTCGGCAGCCGGATTCCGGGGCCGGGAATCCCCGGGGAGTCGGGAAACTGCAGGAACCCGGACGACCAGGAGGAATAGCCCGGGGCCGGCCGGTCAAAACCGGCAATCTGGACAACATCCTCCGATCGCAGCGATTTTGGCGGAAGTTCCGGGCGTGCCGGTGCCGATGACCATTCCGACTGACCGGACCGTGACGCGCCACGAGGGCGCGACCCGTCCCGGTCACGGAGGACGAGTCATGACGATCAGCACCCGGTCGAGGCGGTTCGAGAGGCTCCTGCTGGCAGTGGTCGCCGGATCATGCCCGGCGTTCCACGCCGCGGCGTGGGCGGAAGGAACCGCCGACGGGACCCAGTTGAAGTGGACGCCGCACCGCGCGGCTTCCGCGCCGGCCGACCCTGGCCCGACGACTCGCGCCGCCGAACCCGACTCTCCTCGGGAACCGCGAACCATGGTGGAGCCGCCGCGACTCCAGAGCGTGCCCGCAGGCGGCTGGGCGAGCGTGCAACTGCCAGACGGCGTGCCGGTGCACGAGCCGGTCCCCACCCGCACGGCCGCTCCCGCGGCGGGTCGGCCGCGCACGGCCCTGCCGACGCAGGTGCAGGCCGGTCGGCCCGCGATCCCGGGCATGTCGCCCGATGCCCTCCTCGGCGTCGATATCTTCCGCACCCCGACCCGCGGCACCGTCCGCCCGATCCTCTCCGACGAGAGCCCGGCGGCGGCAGCCCGTCGCGACGACCGCAGCCGGATCGAGCGGCTCGGCGGCGGCCTCGCGCCCCGCTTCGTGGGCGGCCAGCGTCCCGAGCGGCTGGCGGCGAGCGTCGATGCCCTGCCCTCGGTGATGCGGCAGGCGCCGCAGATCAACGCTCCGGCCGAGGGTTCCGGTCCGAGCCCGATCGCCGAGCCGGAGATCATCGCCGCCCCGTCGCCGCGCGACGGCGGCGTCATCATGGACGACGCGTTCCCCGGCGGCACGGACTTCGGCGAGAGTGAACCGATGACGATGGGCGGACCCGACGGTCTCATGCTCGGCGAGTATCCACAGGAACTCCACGTCGAGTCGTTCTACGACGATCCCTACGCCTGCGAGGACGACGACCCGCTGTGCCACCACTCGGGCCGCTTCTGCGCCTGGCTGCGGCAGTTCGGCCGGCCGTACTACGGCTGGCGGTGGTACCGCGACTTCACCGCGGGAGGCGGTGCCGTGGCCTTCACCAACGCCGCCGATCTCGGGCTCAACGGCAACTTCGGCTTCACCGAGTTCGTCAACCAGGGCATGCCCTTCTGGAACGCGTTCGGCGTGGGCTGGCAGGTCGGCGCCCGCGGCACGCAGACGAACTTCCAGGGCTCGACCATCAACTTCCCGGGCGGCCAGCTGCAGCGGACCGGGCGCGAGCAGGTGTTCGTGACCACCGGCTTCTTCACCCGGGCCTTCGAGGGCCGGGGCCTCCAGGGCGGTGCGGTCTACGACTACCTGCACGACAACTGGTTCGACAACACCGACGTGGCGCAGCTCCGCTACGAGCTCAGCTACGTCTGGGGCTACCACGAGTTCGGGTTCTGGGGGGCGTCGAACATCGGCGACCAGACGAGCATCTTCAGCCCCGTGCGGAAGACGCCCGGCACGGCCAGCACCCTCGACCTCTACACGGCCTTCTACCGGCTCCAGTTCGGCGACGCCAACGAGTGGAAGGTGTGGGGCGGCGGGACCGGGTATGGCGACGGCATCATCGGCTCGGTCCTCCGGGCGCCGATGGCCCGCCACTGGGCACTCGAGGGCGCCTTCACCTACTTGATCCCCGGCAATTCGCAGACGATCGACATCGACGGCCAGGGCACCACCTACACCTACTCCCCGGCGGCGTGGAACGTGGGCATGAACCTCGTCTTCTATCCGGGCGGGCGTTCGCGCCGCGGCCTGGCGAGCCCCTACCGCCCGCTGTTCGACGTCGCCGACAACGGCACGATGATCCGCCGGCTCGGCATCATCACGCCGTGATCACCGGGGCCTGACCCGCGTTCCGGGAGAGCCACCGAGCGGCTCTTCCGGAATGCGGTTCGCCACGTCGTCCGGCCACCGCGAGGCTGTCCGGCGTTCCACCGTGTGCAGACTGCCAGTCTGCACCTACTTCGCTCCGCGGAGGCGACACCGCCGCGCGGGCTATTTCAGGGCGATCGTGCGCGCGAGTGGCTTGAGGATCTGCTCCACCACGCAGGAGTCGAGCACCTCCCGGCCGAGCCGGGCCAGCCGGTCGATCGTCTCGCAGTAGGTCGCGTCGGCGTCGAGGCTGCCGTACTGGCGGGCCGTCACGTAGACGCTCAGCTGCTCGTCGGCGTAGTCGCCGGTGCGCACCTGGAACGCGTTCGTGCGGGTCTCCGTGCTCACGCGGACCTGGACGCGGCAGTCCTCGTCGAGACTCACCGTCAGCGACGGCTCGAAGTTGATCACCCGGCCGCCCGGCATTTCGCCCACCCGCTCGAAGGCCGGCCCCACGCCGAGGGCCTCGGCGAGGAGGGCGTTGTGGTTGCCGCGGTAGGCGAAGTCGAAGCCGTAGAGCACGTCGATCGCCTCGCAGTCGAGCGGGCTCACGGAGAGGTAGGCCGGCGCGAGGTCGAGCACGAGCCGGTGCTGGTCGAGGGCCGCCTCGAGCGTGGGCGGGTTGAGTTGCCCCGAGCAGAGCCGCTTGGCCTCCACGGCCGCCCAGCGGTAGCGCCCCTGATCCTTGTCCTCCTCGAGCACGTAGTCGCGCTTGTCGCGGCAGTAGAACTTCCGCATCGCGGGATAGTGCCGCTGGATCCGCTCGAAGTACTGGAGGATCGTTTCCCGCTGGGCGGGAAGCTCCATCTCGGTGGCCAGGGTCACGTTGACGTAGAAGTCGTCGGCCAGGGACGCGTAGGGCGTCATGGGGCGGTTCCCCGGGGTAAGGCTGGAAAAAACGACAGTATAGGGGCGGGCCGCCTCCGCGTCGGGCGGGCGCGGGGTCGGCGACGCACCGCTGGCGTCAGACCGTATTCCTCATCATAATCTCATGATCGGAAGCGGACCGGACCGGCGGTCGCTCCCGCGACGCCGTCACGCACCCTGCCATGCCAGCCGAGACCGACGACCCGTCGTTCCCGCCAGAGCGGATCGCCATTGAGCAGCGCCGTGACGGCGCCATCGTGGTGCGGGTGAAGTCGGAGGGGCCGGAGCGGAACCGGCTCCCCGACGCGGTGTTCTCCTTCCGCTGCGGCGACCCGCAGTACGCCTACTGGCTGCGACGGCTCGGCGAACGGCCCGCCTCCTGACGCCGCCCGGGGGCCCGTGTCGCATCCCGCCCGCCAGCCTCCTGCGGAAGCAGGCGGAATGATGCGGACTCCATCCCGCCGCGGTTCCGGTCGCTTCCGCTCCCGGCTGCCAGGAGATCCGGCGGCCTGCCCGCGCTCACTCCTCGCGCGAGCTCGCGATCAGCGAGATGAACTCGCGGTTGCTCTTGAACTTCGCCAGTTGCTTCGTGAGCTGCTCCATCGCATCGACGTGGTGCATGCTTGACAGCGTCCGCCGCAGCATGTTGCAGGCATGCAACGTGTTGGGGTCGAGCAATTTCTCCTCGCGGCGCGTGCCCGACTGCGAGATGTCGATCGCCGGCCAGACGCGGCGGTCGGCCAGCTTGCGGTCGAGCACGAGCTCCATGTTCCCGGTGCCCTTGAACTCCTGGAAGATGAGCTCGTCCATGCGGCTGCCGGTGTCGATGAGGGCCGTGGCCACGATCGTCAGCGACCCCCCCTCCTCGAAGACCCGGGCCGTGGCGAACAGCTTCTTGGGGATGTCGAGCGCCTTGATGTCCACGCCGCCCGACATCGTGCGGCCGGTGTTGCCGACCCACTTGTTGAAGGCCCGGGCCATGCGGGTGATCGAGTCCATGAGGAGGAACACGTCCTTCCCCGCCTCGGCCATCCGCTTGCAGCGCTCGATGACCAGCTGCGAGAGCCGCACGTGGCTCTCGACGTCGCAGTCGAGGCTGCTGGCGAGCACCTCCCCCTTGACGCTCCGCCGCATGTCGGTGACCTCCTCGGGCCGCTCGTCCACGAGCAGCATCACGAGGGCCAATTCTGGGTGGTTCGTCGAGACGGCCTGCGAGATCTGCTGCAGCATCACCGTCTTGCCCGTGCGCGGCGGGGCCACGATGAGCGCCCGCTGCCCCTTGCCGAGCGGCGTGAGCAGGTCCATGACCCGCGTCGTGAGCGGCTGCTGGCCGGTCTCGAGCCGCAGCCAGCTCTCGGGGTTGATGGGCGTCCGCTGATCGAACGTCTTGACGTTGGCCCACTCCTCCGGCTGCATCCCCTCCACCTCGGAGATCTCGCGGACCCGCGGCCCCTGCTGCTGCTGCCGCCGGCCGGGCTGCACGAGTCCCTTGATGAACAGGCCCTCGCGGAGCCGGAACCGCTCGATCATCGTCGCGGGCACGAACGGGTCGGTGCGTTCCCGCGTGTAGTTGTTGTCGGGACTGCGGAGGAATCCGTAGCCGTTGGGATGCATCTCCAGAACGCCGTTTCCGGCCTCGAGCGGGATCGGTTCGCCGTTCTCGCCGACCTCGGGCTCGAGTTCCGGCGGACGCATCCCCTCCCCCTCCATGTCGACGGCACCGGCACCGGCGGGCGTCGGTCCACCGCCGCCGCCTCGACGAAACCGCCGGCGGCGGCCGTAGCCTCCGCCGCCCTGGTACCCC
>JBJTJO010000171.1:0-8536 GCA_046095965.1 Planctomycetaceae bacterium | reverse complement strand
CCGGTCGCGTTGACGACGCACCGGCGTGTGGGTGGACGCCGTGCGGCGCATGGCCGAGCCGGATGCGGCCGACCTCGTCGTTCCGAGCCAGGGCGCGCACCTCGTCGTGGACCGCGAATGCTTCCCTGGGGACTCCGCCCTGCTCGTGCCGAAGACCGCCGACGGCCGCGTGCTCTTCGCCGTGCCGTGGGAGGGAAAGGTGATCCTTGGCACGACCGACACGCCGCGATCCGACGTTCCGCTCGAGCCGCGCCCGCTCGCGGAGGAGGTGGACTTCATCCTCGCGGAGGCCGCACGCCACCTCGCGCGCGCCCCGACCCGTGCCGACGTCCGCAGCGCCTGGGCCGGCCTGCGGCCGCTCGTGAGGCCCGCGGCCGGCGGCGGCGACACAAAGCGGATCTCCCGCGAGCACGCGATTCTGGTCTCGCGCGGCGGCCTCGTGACCGTGACGGGGGGCAAGTGGACGACCTACCGCGCGATGGCCGAGGACGTGCTCGCCCGCTGCATGGCGGCCGGGCTTTTGCCTGCACGGCCCGCGGGGGTCACGCGGTCGCTGCGGCTCGTGGGCGCGCCGGCCGCGGCAGGTTCCGGGCCCGACGTCGCGGCCCCGCCGGGTCTCCATCTCTATGGCACCGACGCCGGTGACGTGGCCGCGTTGCCCGGGGCTGACCGCGAGATCCTGCCGGGGCTCACCGAGGCGATGGTGCGGTTCGCGGCCCGTCGCGAGTTCGCCCGCACGGTGGAGGACGTGCTCGCCCGCCGGTCCCGGTGGCTGTTTCTCGACGCGGCGCTCGCGGCCTCGGCCGCCGATCGCGTGGCGGCGATCCTCGCGGAGGAAATCGGCGGCGGATTCGACGCGGCCGCATCGGCAGCGACCTTCCGGCGCCTGGCCGCGGGCTACCGTGTGGAGGGGCATTGAACGCCGGCGGCTGCCGGGTGACACTTCGATCCCGTTCCCCCGTACCCTTCCGCCGGAGAACCCCCGCCCGTGGATGCCCAGGCCCGCGAATTCCTCGTCCGGCTCCTCGAGACCCCGAGTCCCTCCGGTTACGAGCAGCCCATCCAGCAGGTCGTCCGCGAGTATCTTGGCCGCTGCGCCGACTCGGTCACCACCGACTCCCACGGCAACGTCATCGGCGCGAAGAACGCCTCCGCCCCCCTGCGGATGTTCCTCGCGGGCCACTGCGACCAGATCGGCCTGATCGTGCAGTACGTCGATGCCGACGGCTACGTCTCGGTGCAGTCGATCGGCGGCTGGGACCCGATCCAGCTCATCGGCGCGCGGGTCACGATCTGGACGGCGTCGGGCCCGGTGCACGGCGTGATGTCGCGGAAGCCGATCCACCTGCTCACCGACGAGGAGCGGAAGCAGGTGCCGAAGATGAAGGACCTGTGGATCGACATCGGGGCCACCGACAAGGCCGACTGCGAGAGCGTGGTCCGCGTGGGCGACTGCGTGACGCTCGAGCTCAAGGTGCTCGAGCTGCGGAACGGCCGGGCCGCGTCGGTGGCGATGGACGACAAGATCGGCCTGTGGGCCGTGCTCGAGGCGTTCCGCCGGGCGGCGGCCGCCGGCCCGCTGCCCTGCGCCCTGTTCGTGGCCTCGACCGTGCAGGAGGAGATCGGCCTCCGCGGCGCCCAGACGAGCGCCCACGCCGTCGATCCCCACGTCGCCATCGCGGTGGACGTGACCCACGCCACCGACTGCCCCACGATCGACAAGAAGGCCGAGGGGGACATCGCGCTCGGCAGGGGTCCGGTCGTCTACCGCGGGCCGAACATGAGCCCCCGCGTGGTGGATCGCCTCCTGGCCGCCGGGGCCGCGAAGGCGATCCCCGTGCAACTTGGCGCCAGCGGCCGCGCGCAGCCCAACGACGCCAATCCGCTCCAGGTCACCCGCTCCGGCGTGGCGACCGGCCTCGTGAGCATCCCCAACCGCTACATGCACTCGGCCGTGGAGGTCGTGTCGCTCGACGACGCCGACAAGACAGCCGACCTCCTCGCCGCCTTCATCCGCGGCCTCGAGGGCACGATCGACTGGACGCCGTAGGCACGCGTTTCGAGTCGGCCACCGCAATGCCTGTTGGCGTGCCACCGTGTGCAGACTGCCAGTCTGCACCTACGTCGCTGCGCGGAGGCGATGCAGTGCGGAGGGTGCGGTCACTGCGCGGAGGTGGCGTCGCATGTCCGATGTATGTGCAGGTTGTTCAACCTGCACCCGGTCGCATCGAGTAGGGGGCGGAATAGTCGTGTGCGACGTCATCCGGCCACCGCGGAGCCGTGCGATTGGCCACCGTGTGCAGACTGCCAGTCTGCACCTACGTCGCTGCGCGGAGGCGATGCAGTGCGGAGGGTGCGGTCACTGCGCGGAGGTGGCGTCGCATGTCCGGTGTAGGTGCAGGTTGTTCAACCTGCACCCGGTCGCATCGAGCACGGGGGTGGGATTGTGGCGGGTAACGTTGATTGGCCACCGCGGCGATAGGGGGCGTGCCACCGTGTGCAGACTGCCAGTCTGCACCTATGGCGCTTCGCGGATGTGGCCTCTGCGGAGCTCGCCCGGCGTCGTGACGTGGTACGCTGCGGCGTTCGATCCGGATTCCGCTTCCATTTGCCCATGCAGCCGCCGCTCATCACCGAACCCGGGACCGGTGGGACGCTCGTGCGCGTCGCCTGCCGGCTCGACGCCGAGGGGGCCGAGCCCCTGGCGCAGGAGATCGACCGCCTGCTGCGGGCCGGTGAGCACATCGTCCGGCTCGACCTCGCCGCGGTGACCTTCGTCAGTTCGGCCGGCATCGGCGCGCTCGGCGCGGCGCACCGAAAACTCCGGTCCGCCGGCGGCCGGCTGGAGGTCGTCGCGGCGAGCCCCCAGGTCGCCACCGTGCTGAAACTCACGCGGCTCGACACGCTCATCGGTCCGGGTGCATCGGCGACGGCTGCTCCCGCCGCAGCGCCCGCGCCGGCCACGGAGCGTACGATCGGCCCCGTGCGGCTTCTCGCGATCCGGCCGCCAAGCGGCCCGGCGGCCACGGTTCAGATCGCATCGCACGGCGTTGCGGCAACGCACATCGACCTCACTCCCGCGACCTTCGCCCTCGGCCTCGGCACGCCCGACGCCGCCGACCCGCGGCCGCTCGCCCACGCCGGCGAGATCGTGGCCGCCGTCGGCTGCCTCTTCCACCGCCCGCCGGCGACCGATCCGCGCATCGACTGGGTCGTGCCCCAGGCCGGGCTCGCCCCGCGGCTCACGCTCGTCGAGGGGCTCGCGTGGGAGGGTGTGCCCTCGGGCTCCGCGGGCTTCGAACCGGCGACGCCCGACTCGACCGTGCCGCTCGACGACCTTGCCCGCGCCCTCCTCGCCGCGGCCGACGCCCCGGCCGTGTGCTTCGTCGCCGTGGGCGAAATCCACGGCCTCGTCGGCGCGGAACTCGTGCGGCCCCTCGCCGAGGCCGACGCGGCCGACCATCCGCGGGCCGGCACCGCCGCCGTCACGTCCCGCTGGCTCTCGTTCTCCCGCGAGCCCGTGCACGCGCGGCGGACGGCGATCGTCGTCGGCGTCGCTGCCAGGTCCACGCCGCCCGACGCGGCGCTCGCCGCGGCCCTGCGGCCGCTCGACCCGATCGCCGATCGCGGCCTCGTCGGCCACGTGCACGCCGCCGTGTTCGCCTACCGCCCGGTGAGCCGCGAGCCCGGCGACCTCGGCCAGCTCGTGGCGTCGCTCGCGGCCGCGCCGCCGCTGGGCGTCATGCACCTGCTGGCCGACCCCGCGCCGCTGGTGGGCAGCGGGAAGTCGGAATTCGTCCGCGGCGTCGCCTGGTTCGCGCCGCTCGCCGTCGTGGCCGAGGCGCGCGCATGAGCATCCTCCTCGCCACCTGGATCTTCGGCACGGCCCTGGGCCTCGTCGCGCTCGGCGTGTTCGTGAGTTACCGGCTGTTCTCGTTTCCCGACGTCACCACCGACGGCTCGTTCACGCTCGGCGCCGCGGTGGCGGCCGTGCTCATCGTGGCGGGCGTGCACCCCGCCTGGGCCACGCTCGCGGCCGTCGTCGCGGGCGCCGGCGCCGGGGCCACGACCGGCGTCGTCCATGCCCTCCTCGGCGTGCCCCCGCTGCTCGCCGGCATCCTCGTGACCACGGCGCTCGCGAGCGTGAACCTCGTCGTGATGGGGCGGAGCAACATACCGCTCACGCAGCAGCCGACCCTCGCGGCCGCCGCCGAGCGCCTCGGGCCGCTGTTCGAGCGGGTTGGGTTCGCGGCCCGGGATGCCGGCGACGCCGCCGTGCTCGCGGCATTGCTCGCGATCGTGACGGCCGTCGTGGCCGGCCTCTACCTCTTCTTCCGCACGAACCTCGGCACGGCCATGCGGGCCGGTGGCGACACGGCCACGATGGCCCGGGCGCTCGGCCGCGACACCCGGCTGCTCGTGATCGCGGGCCTGGCGATTGCCAACGGGCTCGTGGCCGCGTCGGGGGCGCTGGTGGCCCAGTACCAGCGGTTCGCCGACGTGCAGATGGGGCTGGGCATGGTGGTGTGGGGCATGGCCAGCGTGTTCCTCGGCACGGCGCTCGCCGGCGGCACGCGGCTCGGCGGCGCGCTCGTGGCCACCGTCGTGGGCAGCGTGTCGTTCCGGCTGCTCGTCGCCGCGGCCCTGCGGGCCGGCCTGCACCCCGACTGGCTCAAGCTCGCGACGGCCACGGTCGTGCTCGCGGCGCTCGTGGCGCCGGGCATGATGGTGAGATTCCGCCCGCGAGCCACAGCACGGTGACACCCATGCTCGACATCCGTGAGGCCGTCGTCGAGTTCGCGAGCCCCGGGGGGCCGGTCGTGCGCGCGGTCGATGGCGTCTCGCTCACGCTCGATCCTGGATCGTTCGTGGTCGTCGTCGGCACGAACGGGTCGGGCAAGAGCACGCTCCTCGGGGCCGTCGCGGGCACGGTGCCGCTCGACTCGGGCTCGATCGCCATCGCCGGCCGGGACGTGACGCGGTGGCCCGAGCACCGGCGGGCGGGGCTCGTGGGCCGCGTCTTCCAGGACCCGCGGGCCGGCACGGCCGGCAGCCTCACGGTGCTCGAGAACCTCGCGGTCGCCGCGCGGCGGGGCCGCCCCACCGGCCTCGGCTGGGCGACGACGCGGGCCCTCCGCGCCGAGGCCACCCGCCGCCTCGCCGAGATCGTGCCCGGCCTCGAGACGCGGCTCGACCAGCCGATCGGCTCGCTCTCAGGCGGCCAGCGGCAGATCGTCACGCTCCTGATGGCCACGTGGCACCACCCCGAGGTGCTCCTGCTCGACGAGCACACCGCCGCGCTCGACCCCGCGGCGGCCGACCGCGTGATCCAGGCCACGGTCCGGATCATTCGCGCGAGCCGGCTCACCGCGCTCATGGTGACGCACTCGCTCGTGCAGGCGGCGAACCTCGGCGACCGGCTGATCCTCGTCCACCGCGGCCGCGTGGCCCTCGACGTGAGCGGGCCGGCCAGGGCGCGGCTCGCAGCCGACGACATCGCGGCCCGGTTCGACGCCCTCCGCAAGACCGACCAGCTCGACGACGCCGCGGCCCGGGCCCTCGCGGAGCTGTATATCTAGATGTCGCGAAGCGGTTTCTCATCGACGTCGTTCGCGACGGCCCTGCGGCGGGCGGGGCCGTCGCTCGCGCTGCTCGTGGGCGGTTCGGTCCTCCTGCTGGCGACCGACCGCGCCGGGGCGACGCGGACGCTCAAGGCGATCGGCGTTCTCCAGCAGACCTCGAGCGTCGTGCTCGACGACGCGGTCCGCGGCATGCTCGACGGCCTCGCCGAACGCGGCTGGAAGGACGGGCGGACCTGCACGATCCGCCGCTACAACGCCGAGGGCGACGTGGTGCAGGCCAACGCCATCGCGCGCGAGATCGCCGGCGGGCCGTTCGACCTCGGCCTCACCTCGAGCACCCCCTCGCTGCAGGCCCTCGCGAATGCCAACGGCTCGGGCCGCGTGCTCCACGTGTTCGCCGCGGTGGCCGATCCGTTCAGCGCGGGCGTGGGGCTCGACCGCACGAACCCGCTCGTCCATCCGCGGCACATGGTGGGCTACGGCAGCCTCGCGCCGGTGCATTTCACGTTCAGGATCGCGAAGCGGCTCAACCCGGCGCTTGCCCGCGTGGGCGTCGTCCACAACCCCGCCGAGTCGAACTCCCGGCGGTTCATGGAACTGGCCCGCGCGAGCTGCCGGAGCCTGGGCATCGAGCTGCTCGAGAGCCCCGTGGAGAACTCCGCGGGCGTCGTCGAGGCGGTGACATCCACGCTCTCGCGCGGCGCCGAGGCGATCTTCATGCCCGGCGACACGACCGTGATGAACGCCGTGGACGCGGTGATCGCCGCCGGCGCGAAGGCGGGCGTGCCGGTGTTCTCCGTGAATCCGGGCGTGCCCGACCGGGGCACGCTGTTCGACGTCGGCTTCGACTTCCACCAGGTGGGCCTCGCCGCGGGCCGCCTCGCCGCCGACCTCCTCGACGGCACCGACCCGGCCACCGTGCCGATCCGCGAGACCGCGGAGGTCATCCCGCCGCGGCTGTTCGTGAACCTCGCCGCCAAGGGCGTGGACTTCACCCGCTGGCGGATTTCCGACGATCTCCTCGCCCAGGCGGCGTTCGTGATCGACAAGGAGGGCGTGCACGAATGGCCGGAAGCGGTGCTCGCGGGCCCATTCACCGAGGCGGAGTAACGGTCTCGCGCGGTGCGTCAGGTGGTTGGCCACCGTGTGCAGACTGCCAGCCTGCACCCCCGTCGCTCCGCGGAAGCGGACCCAGTCGGTACGCACCGCCGCTCCGTGGATGTGGCGTCCCATGTCCGGTGTAGGTGCAGGTTGTTCAACCTGCACCCGGTCGCGACCAGCACGGGGGACGCGCTTGTCGTATGCGACGTTGATTGGCGATCGAGGTGCCGCGTGGCCTGCCCGGAAAGGAGCCGCAGAGTGGCACTCTGCGGAATCCGAATCGCCACCCCCTCCGGCCGCCGCGGTGCCGGTTGGCCGGCGGCCGTGTGCAGACTGCCAGTCTGCACCTATGGCGCTCCGCGGAGGCGGCTGTCCTGTCCACGACCCGTTCGGAGCGCATGATTCGGATCGTACTGCATGTTTTCTTGAAAAAACGTGCAGTACAGCACCGTTGAAGTACAATTTTCCGCATGTTTCACGAGATTCTGCTGGGCCAACGGCGGGACTGGGCATCGCTGGTCGCCTCGCCGTACGTCGAACGCACCACCGCCGGCCGGATCGATTTCGACGGCGATGACCCCGTCGCCGTCGTGCTCGGTCCCCGCCGAGCCGGGAAGTCGGTCTACGCAGCGCATCTGGCCAGCCGCGTGCCCGGGCGAGCGGGCTACGTCAACTTCGACGACGAGCGGTTGCTGGGCCGCGAGGGCTACCTGCCCGACGCGACCGGCCCTCGTGGCACCGATGCCCTCCTCTCGGCCATCGACGCCGTCTACGACCGCCCCCAGACGATCCTCTTCGACGAAATCCAGAACGTCGCGGGTTGGGAAGTCGTCGTCAATCGTCTCCAGCGATCGGGGCGACGGCTGATCCTCACGGGAAGCAACGCCCATCTGCTCAGTTCGGAATTGTCCACGCACCTGACGGGCCGGCATCGGCCGATCCCGCTTCTGCCATTTTCGTTTGCGGAGTTCCTGGCGGCCCGCGGCGCCGGGGAACGAACCGCCGTCGAGTCGGCCGACCTGTGCCGGCAGCATGCCGAGATCGGGGGATTTCCCGAGGTCGTCCTCAAACGCATCGACGGTGGCGGCTATCTGCGAACGCTGCTCGCAGCCGTGATCCACAAGGACATCGTCAGCCGATTCCGCCTCCGGGCGCCGCAGGCGCTCGATGCCGTGGCCACCTGCCTGCTCTCCAATCCTGGAGGTGAATTCTCATTCGCGTCACTCGGCCATGCGGCGGGATGCCGGAGCGGCCACACGCTCAAGAAATACGTCGGCTACCTCGAGCAGGCGTTCGTGCTGTTCACCGTGCCGCGATTCTCCTTCAAGCCGCGCGAACAGGCGGCCTCCAACAAGAAGGCCTATTCCATCGACAACGGCTTCGTCCGGGCGGCAGGCTTTCAGGCGAGCCCCAATCATGGCCGGCTGCTCGAATCGCTCGTGGCGATCGCCTGCTTCCGGCGGCAGTTGCGCGGCGAAAGCAGGGTCTTCTACTGGAAGGATCCGCATCGCGCCGAGGTCGATTTCGTGATTCACGAGGGGCGGAAGGTCGCCACGCTCATCCAGGTGACGGCCGACCTTCGCGACCCGAAGGTGCGGGTGCGTGAGATTCGCAGCCTGATCAAGGCCGGCCACGAGCTGCACTGCGACAACCTGCTCCTGTTGAGCCCCGACGAGCGCGGCGAAAGCCGCGAAACCTGGCAGGGCCGGTCGGCCGTCGTGCGCCGCGAGCCGATTTGGAAGTGGCTGCTGGAGCAGGGCTGAAACGCCTCCCACCACGCTGCCGTGTGGCGTTCCACCGTGTGCAGACTGCCAGTCTGCACCTATCACGCTGCGCGACTGCCCGCCAGTAGC
>JBJTJO010000170.1:0-15639 GCA_046095965.1 Planctomycetaceae bacterium | reverse complement strand
AGCTCGCCCGCTTCCTCGAGACCTACGTCAACGAGTAGCCGCGCGACACCGCCTCGTCGTCGAGGATGATAAAGTAGCCTCCTCAGCAGAATCTGTGGGTGAACCTGGGTTCCGGTAGCCGCCCGAGCACATGAAAGAGGGCGATTTCAATGCCCTGCGGTGTCCTGAAGCCGAACGCTTGTCTGGTAGTCAGTTTCGCTTTGCCGTTGAACCCCTCGACGACGCCCGACGAGATGGTGCCCCGCGCCCGGAACCAGTTGAGGATCAGATGCCGATGACGCCGCAGGCTTCGGGCGATCTTCTTCATCGGGCCGATCCGGCTGCGCATGGTGCGTGTGCACCAGGCATCGAGGAACTTCATGGCCCACTCGGGGCTCGTGTACTCCCAGAACCGCTGGAAGTCCTCGCGGAGCAGATGAGCCCTGACGCTCTTGAGGTTGTATTGCAGGATCTCCTTGAGCCTAACTTCCTGATGGTCCGTGAGGTTCTCCGGTCGCTTGAGCAGGCACCAGCGGGCTTTCGTGAGGATCGGCTCGTAGCCATCCCGCCGCAGCTGGACGACCTCGGCCCGCCTGACCTCGTCGAGGGCCATGTTCATGTTCCGCATGATGTGGAAGCGGTCGAGGACGTGGAGGGCGGCCGGGATCTGCTCCGCGATCACGTTGAGGTATTGCCGCCACATGTCGCTACAGACGAAGCGGATGCCCGACCGGACCTCGGCGGTGAGCGAGGTAAAGAAGCCCCGCAGGCTCTGCTCGGTCCGCTCCTCGGCCACCCAGAGCAGCCGCTTCATTCCGTTGATCTGATAGACGAGCGTGAGGTAGGTGTGCCCATTACGCCATTGGATCTCATCGACGCCAATGGCCTCGATGCCCGAGAGGTCGCGGTGGGCGAGCCCCCATTCGACCGCGTGTTTTCCGGACCGAAACACGGTGTCCCAGGTCGTGTTGAATGCATCGGCCGTCTCCTTCCACGAGAGTCGCTTGGCCCAGCGGGCCAGGAACCAGCGGTAACTGGTCGTGAGATGCTCCTTGCCCTCGCCCCATGGCACCCGCTCGACGGTCACGCCGCACGTCGGGCAATCGACCCGCCGCATCGCGTAGACGAAGAACACCGCGATGTTCCAGAACGGCACGCACTGGAACCGTCGCGGCGAAAGCCGGTCGTCCCCCGGTCGCTTCTCGCCGCACCCCGAGCAGATCGCCCGGCTGTTGGCCCGGGGCTCGATCTCGACCTCGAGTTCCGGCTCGACCAAGCCGTCCACGAAGCGGACCTGCTTGTAGACGAAACACTTGTGCCGCTCGACGCGGTTGAGAATACTCTTGAGATGCATCCTGCGGTGGCTCCGGCAAAGGGGCTGTCCAAGCAACCGCATCTTTACCGCACGACGCCGCAGGCTGGTTCGTTCTCTACATGGCCCGCCCGGAAGGGCGGTGCTTCCAGGCGGCGGAACGCCGCCGCAGGCTGGCTCCCGCCGCGAAGCGGCTGGCCGCTTCAGCTCGCCGAGGCGGCGGCGTCTGGCCGGAGATCACCCACACCACGCCCCAGCGAGGGTTCACCACGCTACGCGATGACCACGCGGCTGCCGGCACCTCTTGGAGATCATGCCCAGGCGCGTTCAGAACCCGTTCTTACCCACAGATTCTGCTGAAGACCCTGACTTCAGGCTGAATCCGAATTGCAAGGGATGGTCAGACGATGCTGGACAGATTTAAGCGTTGTTTTGCCGGCACGGTCATCGCCTGGCTGTGGCATCGGTTTGCACCTTCGCTGGTGGTGCGGAAGCGATTTCACGGTGCCAGTATCTTCATGAACCTGCGGGACAATATAGACGATGCTTCCCGCACAACGCGCGAGTTGGAGAATCGCGAAGGCGTTGTGCTGTCGGTCGCGGGGGCAGTGTCGGGCGGCGTCTGGGACGTCGGGGCCAATGTCGGTCTTTTTACCGTACGTGCTACGCTTTTGGGGCGCCGGTGTATCGCCTTTGAGTTGTCTCCCCGGGCTTGCAGGTTGTTACAGCGCACGCGACATTACAATGGGTTGTCTTTCGAGATCGTGGACCGACCGTTGGATGTGGAGACACGATCGTATGAACCGCCCACGAGTGCCGGTCCAGAAAACGCGGTCATCGCGGATCCGGATGGCGCGAAACAGACGCTGACTTTTCGTGAGGCGTGCGGAACGTATGGCGTTCCAGCCCTGATCAAGATGGACATCGAGGGCGGCGAAGCGGCGTTCTTTGCGAATGCGGAGTTCAAAACTTGGATTTGCGAGAATACTATTTTTTGGCTGGTCGAAGTACACACCGGAAAACTCGGTTTCACACCCGAATGGCAGGACGTTCCGCATGTCACCCTGACCAACGACGGCGGCCATTATCTCTACTGCTCGGACGAAGGAGAACTGACCGCTCTATGCCGTTCCCTGGACTTGCCGGTCCCATCATGAATACTCCTATCGCATTCGCCTGCGACGATGTGTACGCCATGCCAACCAGCGTGGCTGTGCGTTCGCTGATCCGCAATCGGCGGGCGGTCACACGGTATGCCGTATACATTCTGGGTTCATCGGTGATTTTTGTGGGTAGCCCCGTAGGTGCGAGCACGCTCGAGAGTTCGTCGCGGTGGGTCGGGAAAAGGCGACGTTGGCGGCGGCCTACGAGTTCGGCACCCCAGAGCAGCTCGCAGGCATCGCGGCAGTGGCGATGGACATGCGGGAACCCCACCAGAAGTTCTCGTTGATGCACGAGTTCGCAAAGACACGCTACTGCCTGCACCATCAACTCCATACGGATCGGAACACCCATGAAAATTGGGCTCTACAGTTTTTATAGTCATAACAACAACAACCGGATGCTCGAGACCCCCGATTGCCCCATCGGAGATGATCTATGGTATCCATTTGTATATATGAAGCGATTCTTTCAAGATCGCGGCTGGGAGCTGGCAACGATTGACACGGAGCCGCTTGAAAACTTCGATGCAGTCATCTTTCTCGATCACCCAACGATTTTTAATCCTTGGTTCCGTCGCCTCGTCAGAGAAAAGCGGGTGCCGATTTACCTAGTCATGTTTGAGTGTCCTGCGGTGCGGCCCGACAATTGGGTGAAACGTAACCATGCCGCCTTCACTAAGGTCTTCACGTGGCATCCAGCTTGGGCGGACGGCCGCAGATACATTCAGGTGCACATACCACTCAAACTACCAACCTTTGTGCCGTACCAAGCGAGCAAGGCCGACAAGTTTTGCTGCCTCATCTCAAGTCAGAAATACTCGTGGGACAAGCAGGAGTTGTATACCGAGCGCGTTCGTGCCATTCGCTGGTTTGAACGGAACCACCCGGACGAATTCGACCTCTATGGCCAGCGTTGGGATAGATACTACCTTACCGGCCTGCCATCCGTGATAAACCCCGTGCTGGCGCGTATCTACGAACGATTTCCGGGACTGCCGAAATTGAAGAGGTTTCCTTCATGGCGCGGAAGTGTGAAGCGGAAACACGATGTAATGAAACAGTACCGCTTCTGTATTTGCTACGAAAATTCCCGTTACCCTGGCTGGACTACCGAGAAGATGCTTGACGCAATGTTCGCGGGCACCGTGCCGGTGTACCTAGGCGATCCGGAGGTGGGCAAAATCGTGCCGCCCGACGCCTTTATCGACATGCGCCAATTTCCGAGCTATGACGATCTTTATCGCTTCCTGAAAGACATGTCTGAGACGGAATATGAGGCCTACCGTCGCGCTATACATGACTTTGTCTTCGGCCAGGCCATTCGGCCCTTCAGCACTGAAGCGTTTGTTGACATCATCGTACGGGAAGTAGTTTCTCCGCTCCTCCAGGCATGATGCAGCGACCGCCTCAGCTTCCAGCAGTCATTGGTGGTTCCACGAGCGGGGATCGCGCGGCATAATCTACGACATCGAGCAATCCGTGTGAGGTGTATCCGTGAATCATGCCACAGGCCCGGCTGTATCCGTCATCATGGCTGCTTGTGACAACGATAAGTACATAGCACAGGCCATCGCTTCAGTGCAAAACCAGACACTTACGTCGTGGGAACTGATCATCATGGACGATGTTTCCAACGACGATTCATATGCCGTGGCGAAGGACATCGCGGCAACGGACCCGCGAATCATGGTTCACAGAATGGCCCGCAATGAAGGCGCAGGTGCCGCAAGGGATGCGGCGATTAGACTGGCGGCCGGAAAATTCCTGGCGATTTTTGACGCGGATGACATCTGCGAACCCACGCGATTGGAGGAGCAGGTTGCATTCCTCAGCAATCATCCGGATGTCGTTGCGGTGGGCACTCAGACGGTTCAGGTTGACCAGTATGGCAATCAGATCGGCACCAAGACTTTCCCAACGGATCCGGAGTTGCTGTATCGCATGATGTACACAGCGATACCGATTCAGCTGCCGACGCTCATGGTGAACTTGGCGAGGATTCCCTACGATTTTACATGGTTTGAGGGATGGCGATACTCTGAAGACTCACTCTTGTTCTTTAAGCTGTCTTGTTTCGGGAAGCTTGCAAATCTTTCGCGGTTTTTGGTGAAGTACCGCTATCATGCCGGTAGTTCTTCCTACCGACATGCGAAGCGGTACTTCTACAAGACATGGCATGCTCGCAAGATAGCGAGGACGTTGTATGCTTATCGCCCGCGGGTAAGTGACCGGCTGGTCAGTGTCGCGCAGTTCGTGTTTGTCACATGTTTGCCCTCCGCATGCATTCCTCGTGTCTACCGATTCGTGCGAACGGCCATGCTTGCGTTTTCCGGGTCGAGGCCTGCCCGACTCGCTAGTGGGCATGCCAACGATGCGTTCGACTGAGAGCCGGGTGGACCTTTTGCTGAATCCTGAATTAAGAGGTTAACCTAGCCATATTTTGCTGCTTCTGAACCATGTCGAGGCCGGCAATCGCTGTGGTTGTTTGTGGATGGTTTGGCACCCGTGGTGGTACCAAAGAGTGAGCCGGTGTGGTCCTATCAAGTCCTACACTATTGTCAGTGGTGAGATGGGTCTGAACCTCAAACGGGATAAGTCGTGCCGAATAGCGGCGTGCGATCGAGGGATTTCTGGAGTGCCGAGACCTCGCTTCAGTTGGGACGCGCTGGCCTGGGCAGCTTTGCTAGCGATCACGGCGGCCGCATGGTGCTTCGCGAATGCGAAGTTCAGTCCGGTGGCCTGGGCATTGCCCTCTACCTACGTCGATCCCGTGTATTCGGATTTCCTTGCGGGATGTGGGGTCGTTAAGGCGAGGACCGAGGGGCACTACACGCCCTTCGCATGGAAGACGGTTCCCAACTGGGGAGCGCCTGACGTCGCCGTCTGGAGCGGATTTCCGACGACCGACGAGGCGATGACGTGGCTGTTCGGGCTGCTGGCCAGCCTGTTTGGGCTCTTTGCCGGCTTCAACCTTGGCGTGTTGTGTGGCCACCTCGCCGCCGCGGCGACGTTCTATTTCGTCGCCAGGAAGTGGCTCGAGGCGCCCCCGGTCTGGTCATTCGTCGGCGGGCTCGCGTTCGGCCTCGCCCCCTACCTCTTCGCCCAGTCCCCGCATCACGCGAACTGCCTCTACGCCTGGCACATCCCGCTGTTTCCGGTCGTCTGGACGTGGGTCGCGACGCCGCCGGGGCTCCAGTGGCGGTCGCGCCGGTTTTGGCAGGCTTTGGCCGTCGGAGTCGTGACCGGCATGCAAAATCCCTACTTCACCTACGTCTTCTGCCAACTGACGCTGCTCGGGGGCATCGCGCTGGCCTGGAAGCAGCGGTCGCGGGCGGCATTGCTCTCCGCAGCCGCGGTCGTGGCCGCCGCGGGAGCCGGATTTTTCGTCAGTAACGTTGATACGCTCAGCTACCGGATGATCCACGAGGCCGGCGACGGGCCTATCGTCACCGAGCGGCAGTACAAGTGGATGGACATCTACGGCTTCAAGGTCGTGGACATGTTTATCCCGTCGTTCACGCACCACTCCGAGACACTCGCGAAGTTCGGCATTGCGCACCGGCAGGCGTCGGTCCTCAATGACGAAGAGGGCTGCGCCTATCTCGGTCTGCTTGGGATTTGCTGCCTGTTGTCACTCGTGGGTGCCACTGCAAAAGCATTTCTTGATGGCAAACTTACAGCCGTGCCCATCCAGGCCTGGTGGGTGCTGTGGATCGTACTTTTTTTCAATACTGGCGGACTCAATTCGCTGCTTGCCGCATTCACGGGATTCACGCTCTTTCGCACCGCGTGTCGCTACAGCGTCGTGATTCTCGCGATCTCACTTCTCTACGCAGTGCAGAGACTGTCGGAGTGGCAGCGGGACGCTGCCACGCGGCACCCCACCGACCTGGTGCGCATCGGAACGCTCACGGCGGCAATCTCGGCCTGCCTGCTCGTGATCTGGGATCAGGTGCCGCGGGCACCCACGGCGGAACGGACAGCCCTGATCGCGAAGCTCGTCGAGTCGGATCGGGCTTTCGTCGGCAAGCTCCAAGCAACCCTGCCCGATAAAGCCATGGTCTTCCAGTTTCCGGTGATGGACGGAACGCCGCTACCTGGCGTGCCAGGGTCAGATCACTACCGACCATACCTCTACAGCACGAGTTTACACTGGTCCAACGGCGCGCTACCGGGCAGCAAAACGCTCCAGTGGCAGCAATCCGTGCAGCAAAAGCTCGTCACGGGCGCCGCGGTCGACCAGCAGAGCCAGCAGGTGAGGTTCAAGCTCGACAATGTGCGACAGGCCGTGGATGAGATGCGCAGCAAGGGTTTCGCCGCGATCTATGTCAACCGCAACGGCTTTCCCGACCGCGGCAAGGGGTTGTTCGACGCGCTGCTCGAACTCGGCTACGACACGCCGCCGATCTACAGCCCCGCCGGCGACCTGGCGTGCGTGCCCCTCGCCCGTCCAACGGGTGCCACCCGCTGAGGGGCGAGGTGGTTCCGTAGCCCGAGGCAGGCCGACACTCGCGGCTAGCCGGGGGCGTCGCCGGCAACTCTGTCGCGCCGCGGCCCCGTTTTTTTGACTCTTGTGGTGTTGTAAGATGTAAGTTCGTACCGCGATCGAAGGCCGGTGCGGCCGGTATCGGGCTGGCTGACGCGGCCCGAGAGGCAATGCCTTCGCAGCGATCATGTCCCATGAAAATCCAGCCCCTGCAGGATGTTGCGGCCGCCGTTGCCAAGCTGAAGGCAGGGAACAAGCGGATCGTCCACTGCCATGGTGTCTTCGACCTGCTGCACGTCGGCCATCTGCGGTATTTCGAAGAAGCCAAGGCCATGGGGGACGTGCTCGTCGTCACGCTGACGACCGACCACTACGTCAACAAGGGCAGCCACCGTCCGGCCTTCCCGGAGCAACTGCGGGCCGAGTTCCTCGCAGCGCTGGAATGCGTCGATTTTGTGGCGATCAATCCTCACCCGACCGCGGTCGAGGCGATCCGGATGATCGGGCCCCACATCTACGCCAAGGGCCCGGACTACAAGAACCCCGCCGCCGACCTCTCCGGCGGCATCGTCGCCGAGGAGGCGGCCGTGCGCGAGGTCGGAGGCCGCCTCGCCTTCACGAGTGGCATCACCTTCAGTTCGACGGCGCTCATCAATCGGCACATCGGCATCCTGCCGCAGGAAGTCCATGCCTACCTCGCCGACTTCGCCAAGCGTCATCCGGCCGACCGGATCGTTGAATCGTTCCAGCGCGCCCGCGACCTGAAGGTGCTTCTGGTTGGCGAGCCGATCATCGATGAATACGTCTACTGCGAGGCCATCGGCAAGTCGTCGAAGGAGCCGACGATGGTCGTCAAGCGGCTCTCCGAGGAGAAGTTCGCCGGGGGAATCCTCGCGGCCGCGAACCACGTAGCCGGATTCTGCGACCGCGTCGGCGTGATCACGCAGCTCGGCACCGAGAACTCCCACGAGTCGTTCATCGACAGCCGGCTGCGGCCGAACGTGGAGCGGATCTTCCTGCATCGCAAGGATTCCCCCACGATCGTCAAGCGCCGGCTCGTCGAGAATTATTTCTTCCTGAAGCTCATGGAGGTGTACGAGATCAATGACGCCGCCCTGAGTCCGGAGGAGGACGACGCTGTCTGCCGGGCGCTCCTGGAGCACGTGCCGAAGTACGACCTCGTGATCGTGATTGACTTCGGCCACTCGATGCTGTCGGAGCGGGCCCGCCGGATCCTGCGCGAGCACGCGAAGTTCCTCGCGGTCAACGCCCAGTGCAATGCCGGCAACCTCGGGCACCACGCGCTGTCGAAGTATCCGGGCGTCGACTACATGACCGCCACCGAGACGGAGATTCGGATCGAGTCACGGGACCGCCACGGTGACGTCGAGGCGCTCACGAGGGAGGCGTACGACAAGCTCGCCTGCAAGCGATTGATCGTCACCCGCGGCCGCAACGGCTGCCTGTGCTGTGACTCTCAGGGGGGGCTGTTCAGAATTCCCGCCGTGGCCGGCAAGGTGGTGGACCGGATCGGGGCGGGAGACGCGTTCCTGTCGGTGTCGGCCCTGCTTGCCGCCCAGGGAGAGCCGCTCGAGGTGGTCGGTTTCGCGGGCAACGCCGCGGGGGCGTTGGCCGTCGCCACGGTCGCCAATCGTGAGCCCATCGACCGCGTTGCCTACTTCAAACAGATCGAATCGCTTCTGAAGTAGGAAGTGATGCGATAGCATTCAAATAGCGACCAACATAACCACTAACTTTGCCGTGGAGCGACCGGAAAGAACCATCGTGCGGGATTGGCAGCAGCAGGTGCGAAATCTCACCGATCTGTTGCAGGGTTTGGCATGCACCTGCCGCGATGGCCAGAACGTGGAGCAGGACCAGGGCTTCGCCGAATGGGTTGAATCGACGCTGCGGCTGCGCGACCGTCGGCAGACCGTCTACTTGATCGGGAACGGCGCCAGCGCGTCGATGGCCAGCCACTTCGCCGCCGACCTCGCCAAGAACGGTCGGCTGCACACGCAGGTCTTTTCGGACCTTTCATTGATCACCGCGATTTCGAACGACATGGGCTACGAGCACGTGTTCGCCGAGCCGCTCCGCCGCCGTGGCAAGCGTGGCGACCTGCTCGTCGCGATCAGTTCCTCCGGCCGCTCGCCGAACATCCTCGCCGCCATCGACGTTGCCGATGAACTCGAGATCACGGTCGTCACGCTCACGGCGAAGGACGCCGCCAACCCGCTCCGGAAGCGGGGCGACCTCAAACTCTACGGGCCCGCCGCCACCTATGGCCTGGCGGAGACCGCGCACGCGGCGGCCCTCCACTGGTGGATGGACCTGATTCAACTCCAGGACGGTGATCTCCCATGACAGCAGCGCCCGACCAATATCCGAAGCGGTTCCAAAAGGTGGCCGTGATCGGCGGGGCCGGGTACGTGGGCTCCGTGCTCGTGCCCCGGCTGCTCGAGGAGGGCTATGACGTCGTCGTGCTCGACCTTTTCATCTACGGCGAGGAGCCCCTTGCGGCCGTCCGCTTGAATCCACGACTCACCGTGATCAGGGGAGACGTCCGCGACCAGGACGTGGTGCGACAGGCGGTGCACGGCTGCGATGCGGTCATTCATCTCGCCTGCATCTCCAACGATCCGAGCGTTGAACTTGATCCGGCACTCAGCCAGTCCGTGAATTTCGATTCGTTCGGCCCCTGCGTGAAGCTCGCGAAGGCGGCCGGCGTGAAACGTTTCATCTTCGCCTCGTCCGGCAGCGTCTATGGCGTGAGCGACTCGCCGCAGGTGACGGAAGACC
Organism: Planctomycetaceae bacterium; assembly: GCA_046095965.1. Taxonomy (GTDB): domain Bacteria; phylum Planctomycetota; class Planctomycetia; order Pirellulales; family UBA1268; genus QWPN01. The sequence continues at coordinate 5,897 of JBJTJO010000170.1, read as the reverse complement.
ATCCGCTCGTTCCCGTCTCGCTCTACAACAAGTACAAGGCGGCCTGCGAGCCGGTGCTCTTCGCCGAGCAGAGCCCCTCCTTCACGACGGTCTCGATCCGCCCCGCCACGATCTGCGGCTATTCCCCGCGGCAGCGGCTCGACCTCACGGTGAACATCCTCACGAATCACGCCGTGAACAACGGCCGGATCACGGTGTTCGGTGGGGCCCAGATGCGGCCCAATCTCCACATGCAGGACATGGTGGATCTCTACTGCCTGCTGCTCACCGTGCCGGATGCGAAAATCGCCGGACAGGTGTTCAACGCCGGCTACCAGAACCACACGGTGGCCGACACGGCGACGGTGATTCGCGACGTGGTGCGGCAGGATATGCCGGAGAAGGGCGAGATCGAGATCGTGACGACTCCGTCCGACGACATCCGCTCTTACCGAATCAACTCTGACAAGATCCAGCAGGTGCTCGGCTTCGTGCCCAGGCACACGATCGAGGATGGAGCCCGCGACCTCATCAAGGCCTTCAAGGCGGGAAAACTCCCCGACTCGATGACCGACATCCGCTCCTCCAACATCAAGATGATGAAGGCGATCCAGCTCAAGTAGTGTCATGCCCACCGAAACCTTCCTCGTCCTCGGCAGCGCCTCTTTCTCGGGGGCGACGTTCGTCGCCAACGCCTTGGCGGCAGGGGCCGACGTCGTCGGAATCGGCCGTTCCCCGGAGCCGGATGACGCATTGCTGCCGTACAAGTGGGCGCCGCACGACCGCTTCACCTTCCACGCCCTCGACTTGAACCGGGATCTCGAGCAGATCGAGGCGGTGATCCGCGAGTTCCGCCCCGCGTACATCGTCAACTTCGCCGCCCAGGGCATGGTGGCCCAGAGCTGGGAGCAGCCCGATCACTGGTATCAGACGAACGTCGTGGCAACGGCACGACTCGTCGATCGCTTGTGGAGGCTGGACTTCGTGCGGCGGTTCGTGCAAGCGTCCACGCCAGAGGTCTATGGTTCCACGAGCGGAATGATTTGTGAGACGCAGTCTTTCAATCCGAGCACGCCGTATGCGGTCTCCAAGGCGGCGTGCGACATGAACATGCTCGCCTATCATCGGGCCCGTGGCTTTCCGGTGACGTTCACCCGGGCAGCGAACGTCTGTGGTCCCGGCCAGCAGCTCTACCGCATCATCCCGCGCACCATTCTCTCGATTCTCACGGGCCGCAAGCTGCGACTCGAAGGCGGGGGCACGAGCCGGAGGTCGTTCATTCACATCGACGACGTGGCGGCCGGCACGCTCGCGGCTGCCCGACGCGGTGAGCCCGGGGCGGCCTACCATCTGGCCACGGATCGCATGCACACCATCCGCGAGGTGGTCGAGGAAATTTGCCGGCAAATGGGGGTGGCGATTGCCGACGTCGTCGAACAGACCCCGGCGCGTCTTGGCGAGAATACGGCCTACGAAATGAACTGCCGCAAGGCCAGGGACGAACTCGACTGGGAGCCTCGTTGGACGCTCCCGCAGACGCTCGCCGACACGATCGAGTGGGCCCGTCGCAACCTGGACCGGCTGCGGACACTACCAGTCGAATACGTCCATCGGGCCTGAATCCGGCTCCGCCGGGCCGGTCGGCGTTGGGGACGAGGGATGTATACTTGGTCGCGGGTGGCCGATCTCATCCGATCCGGCAGGATTTTTCATGAGCACTGTTCGCAATTATCTGCCCGCGCAGTACGAAGCCACCGGCGCACTGGAAATCAACCACAATTACCTGCGCCAGCAATTCGCTGATTACGACGAAATTCTCGCGAAGATCGCGGCGGTGGTACGGAAGGGCGACTTCACGCTCGGCCGCGAGGTCGATCTCCTCGAGGAGGAGTTCGCGCCGCTCGCTGGTACGGCCCACGCGGTCGCCGTCGGCAGCGGCACGGACGCCCTCATGCTCAGCCTCAAGGCTTTGGGCGTGGGGCCCGGCGACGAGGTGATCACGACCCCCTATACGTTCCACGCCACGATCGGCGCGATCGTCACGGCAGGAGCGCGGCCGGTGTTCGTCGATATCGCGGACGACTTCAACATCGACCCCGTCCTGGTCGAGCGGGCCGTCACTCCCCGTACCAAGGCGATCTTGCCCGTGCATTGGTCGGGAATTCCGTGTCGGATGGACGTGCTCGGGGATATCGCCCTCCGCAACCAGTTGGCAGTCGTCGAGGACGCCTGCCATGCCGTCACGGCGACCTACCACGAACGTCCGGCAGGCGGGCTCGGGGACGTGGGTTGTTTCAGTTTTCACCCGCTGAAAAACCTCAACGTCTGGGGCGACGGCGGCATTGCCACGACGAACAGCGACGAGATCGCGTCGCGGCTCCGCCTGCTCCGCAATCACGGGCTGGTGGGCCGCGACGAGTGCGTCGTGTTCGCATACAACTCGCGGCTCGACACGATTCAGGCCGTGGTGGCGCGGCACCTGCTGCAACGCCTGCCGCACATCACGGCCTCGCGAATCGCCAACGCCGGCTATCTTGACAGCGAACTCGCCTCGATTCCGCAGGTTCGTGTGCCCAATCGCGATCCGGCCATCAAGGCCGTCTACCACCTCTACATTGTGCGGTGCGAACGCCGCGATGAACTCCAGCAGTTTCTCGTAGCCCACGGCGTCGACGCGAAGGTTCATTACCCCATACCCATGCATCTGCAGCCCGCAGCGGCGGATTTGGGCTACCGTCGAGGTGACTTTCCCGTGTGTGAGGCGACGGTCCGTGAGGTTCTCTCGCTGCCGGTTCACGAGTTCATCACGCCGTCGGATTGCGATCGGGTCGTGTCGCTGATTCGGAAGTTTTATGAGGACTGAGAGCGACGTTCCGTCGCCCGCCATGACCGTGCCGTTCGTCAGCCTCGACAGGCAATACCGCAGCCTGAGGAGCGAACTGCTCGACGAGTTTGACCGCGTTTGCTCCAGCGGGACCTATGTGCTGGGCGAGACGCTCGAGCGATTCGAGCGCCAGGTGGCGGATTTTTGCGAGGTGCGACACGCCGTCGGCGTGGCCAACGGGTCCGATGCGCTGTTCCTGTCGCTCAAGGCCCTCGGCATCGGACCGGGTGACGAGGTCATCACCTGCCCCAATTCGTTCATCGCTACCGCCTGGACAATCGTCGCGGCCGGCGCCCGGCCGGTGTTCATCGATGTCACGGAGGACTACACGCTGGATCCGACGCTCTTGGAGCGCGCGATCACTCCCCGAACGAAGGCGATCATGCCGGTGCATCTCACCGGCCGGCCGGCCGACATGGATGCCATCAACGCGATCGCCATGGCTCGCGGCCTGCACGTCGTCGAGGATGCGGCACAGGCAATCGGCGCCCGGTATCGTGGCCGCCGCGTCGGTGGCCTTGGAACCGCGGCCGGTTTCAGTCTCCATCCCCTGAAGAACCTCGGCGTGTATGGCGATGGCGGCGTGCTCACCACCGATCACTCCGACCTCCACGCACGCATCGTGAAACTCCGCAACCACGGGTTGCGCAACCGTGACGAGTGTGAAATGTGGGGCTACAACTCGCGGCTGGACACGCTCCAGGCGGGAATCGCCGCGATCAAGCTGCGGCATCTCGATTGCTGGAATGCCCGCTGCCGAGAAATCGCTTCGGCCTATCGGGATGGTTTGCGGGGGCTTGTCTGGGTGCCGGAGGATCACGAGCCCTACGAGGCGGTCTATCACAACTTCATCATCCGCACCGATCGACGAGACGAGCTCGGGGCCCATCTTGCCGCGCACGGCATCGGCACCCGGATCCACTATCCGGTGCCCATCCACCTCCAGGAGGCGGCCCGCGACCTCGGATACCAGGCCGGCGATTTCCCCGTGACGGAGCGGCATGTCCGGACGATGCTCAGTCTGCCCATCTATCCGGAACTGACCGCTGTGGAGGTGCGGCACGTCATCGGAACCGTGCATAAGTTTTTCAGTCCGCGGCCTGGCCACGACCAACCGCCGGAGCAGACGCCGCTCCGGGAAAACATCCTTGCGTCGTCGAGAGCCTCCGATGAGTGACCACGACGATCGCGCGATACGCTACATCAACCGCGACCTTCCATCGGACATCGAGGTGTCTTTCTTTGTCCCCTGCCTGAACGAGGAAGGCAACGTCGCCCGTACGCTGGCGACCATCGCGGCTGCGTGCTCGACGGTGGGCATACGGTACGAGGTTCTCGTCTTCGACGATGCATCGACCGACGGCACCCGCGACGAGGTCGTGGCCTACGCCGTGGGCCATCCAGGGGAGTCGATTCGACTGATCAAGAACGCCAGTTCCCGCGGGTTGGCGCGGAATTACGTGGATGGCGCGTACCTTGCTCACGGCCGGTACTACATGCTGGCCAACGGCGATCATGCCGAGCCCGTGGAAACGCTGATCGCCGTCTTGCGCTTGCGGGGAAAGGCCGACATCATCATTCCCGTGTTCCGCGGACACGACAAGCGCACGCGGTTCCGGCGTTTGCTCTCGCGGACGTTCACCGGGCTCGTCAACGTGGTCAGCGGATGCAGCATCGGCTACTACAACGGGGTGGTGCTGCATCTGCGCTACAACGTGATGCGCTGGCACGGGGACACGGATGGTTTCGCATACCAGAGCGAGATCATCACGCGGCTGGTCCAGGAGGGGGCCACCTTCGAGGAGGTCGTGGTGGCCAACGCAGATCGGGCCGTCGGTGCATCCAAGGCGCTGACACTGAAGAATTTGCTCGCCGTTTGCCACAGCCTTGCACAGATCGGTTTCCGCCGGCTGCGGTTCGCCCTCTTCTACGGCCGCGATCGCGCCCGCACGAACGAGGCGACCCTGCTGGATGTGCAGCGACGGTCCGTGGACCGCCATGAGCCGTCCGGCGGCGGGCACGCCGGAGCGTGATCCCGATGGATCTCCACATGGCACTCGCGGCGACAATTCTGGCGCCGACGGTCTTCGTACTGCACCTCATCCTGTGCCGAGTCTTCGGGTCGAGCCGGGCGGTGCGGTGGATGTTCACCGCGTTTGTGGCGTATTTGGTCGCCTTCGTCGTGGCCGTTGCCCGGCGGTGGGGTCTGGATGCGCCGTCAGCGCAGGCCTGGATCACGGGCCTCGCGGCGGGGGGGTTCTGGAGCCTCGGCTACATGGAGGCTTTTTCGATGCTGTGCCGCGGTTTCTCGCTGAACGTGCTCGTTCAGGCAGCTGGAGGGGAGGCGACCTCTCTCGAAGACATGATGGCGCACTATGGCGGCGTCGGGGCCGACGCCCTGCTCGAGAAAAGGCTCGCGTCACTCGAGAGGCTGGGGCTCATCGAGCGGCCATCCGGGAGGATCGTGGCTCGTGGACTCGCCGCCGCCTTCATCTCCCCGCTGACGGCGGCCTACCAGGCGGCTTTCCGCATGGGGGTGGGTGGATGATCGTTCAGATGGCGATCGGCACCGTGGTGATGGTGGGGCTTCACCTGGTCCTGTCGTGGGTTCGTGGGCGAGCGGGCGTATGGCAGATCGTGGCGTGCGGGGTGGCCGGCGGTGCGGTCGCTCACGAGCTCGGGGCATGCTCCTGGCCGTTCACGGTCTGCACTCAGGCTTTCCTGCTGATGCTCTACCTGCACTTCTACGTCGGTGTTGATCGATCCGTGAGCCTGCGGATTTTGCACGAACTCACCCAGGCCACCGCCGGGGGCCTCGCGGCGGAAGACCTCGAACGCGTGTATCCGCGACGCTCCATGTTCGAGCATCGGGTGGCGCTGCTCGTGCGGAAAGGCTGGCTCCGGGAGCGGTCCGGGCGTTATACGGCGGCCCGCTGGACGACTCCGCTGGTGGTCGCCACGCGATCGCTACGCGGACTGTTCGGGCTGCGGGAAACATGGTGAATAACGGCGTGGATCGCGGGCTGCGGTGGCT
>JBJTJO010000169.1:0-4245 GCA_046095965.1 Planctomycetaceae bacterium | reverse complement strand
GGCCGCGGGTGGGGCGGGGGGCCTCAAGGCCATCGTCCGCACCGCGACGCGCTGGCTCCAGGGTGGCCGGGCCACGACCGGCTCGAAGGCCGGGCCGCGGCGAGCCAGCGTGAGCATCGACGGCGGGCGGTCGCTCGAGCTCCGGGAAGGCCGCTGGGTGGACGAGATGACGCCCGCCGACGTCATCTTCGGCGAGATGTCGTGCCTCAACAACTATCCGCGCTCGGCGACGGTCGTGGCCCTCGAGGAGACCGAGCTGCTCGAGATCCACAGGAACGTCCTCCACATCCTGCAGCGCACCGAGGCCTCGCGGCGGGTCCTCGACGACGCCTACCGCAGCCGGTCGCTGGCCCGCGAGCTCCGGCAGCTCTCGATGTTCCAGGGGCTCTCCGAGGCCGACCGCGGTCGCTGTGCCGAGATGCTCCGCGACCGGGCCGAGATCGTCCGCGTGGATCGCGGCCAGCCGATCTTCCGGCAGGGGGACGTGGCCAACGACTTCTTCAAGGTGCGGCTCGGGTTCGTGAAGGTGTCGCAGCGGCTCGGCGACCAGGACCGCACGATCGACTACCTCGGCCCCGGCCGGTCGTTCGGCGAGATCGGCCTGGTGACCGCGCTCGTGGACCTGGGCGACGCGCTCGCCGACTCGGGCGCGGCTCGCGCCCGTCGCACCGCCACCTGCACGGCGCTCGACGACGTGGAGCTCGTGCGGATCCGCGGCGAGGATTTCCGGGCGCTCGTCCGCGAGTTCCCCGCGGCTCGCGACCACCTCGTCGCCGAGGCCCGCCGGCTGCTCGACCGCGACCGGGGGCGGGCCGCGCAGGCTGACGAGAACCTCGAGGGCTTCCTGGAGAACGGCCTCTACAGCGCGCAAAAGCTGCTCGTGCTCGACCTCGAGAGCTGCACGCGGTGCGACGAGTGCACGCGGGCCTGCTCCGACACGCACGAAGGGATCACGCGGCTCATCCGCGAGGGGTTGCGGTTCGAGAACTTCCTCGTGGCCAGCTCCTGCCGGTCGTGCCTCGACCCCTACTGCCTCGTCGGCTGCCCGGTGGACGCGATCCACCGGAAGCCCCGGGAGAACCACCCCGGCGCGGTCGAAATCGTGATCGAGGACCACTGCATCGGCTGCGGCCTGTGCTCGACGAACTGCCCCTACGGCAACATCTCCATGCACACGACGTCCCCGTCAAATGAGGCCGCCCGCCGCGTGGCCACGACCTGCGACCTGTGTCGCGATCTCGTGGGCCCGGACGACGACCCGAGTTGCGTCTACGCCTGCCCGCACGACGCCGCCTTCCGCATGAGCGGCCAGGACCTCCTGAAGATCGTCACGGCCCGCCGGGCGCAGACCTCATGACGTCCGGTGCCGGCATCGTCGATCGCCCCATGCAGGATCAGGCCGGCGACACGTCATACATCGACGACTACGAATGCCGCCGCCGGCAGGCCGAGACGGCGAACGAGCGGGTGATGTCCACGATCATCGTGGCGTTGATGGCCTCGATCCTGCTGGTCGAGTCGCTCTGGACGCTGGAAATGCCGCTCCTGCCGGCCCCGCGCCAGGTGCGGCTCGTCTCGCTGGCGATGCTCGCGGCCCACGTGGCGATGGTGGCGGCCATCGCCTGGCAACGCGGCTACTCACCCCTGCGCAAGTACGTCATCGTCGTGGTGCGGATGGGCATCCTGGGCTGCCTCTGCTGGGCGGAGTGGCGCAACCCGAGGATCGGGTACGGACTCATGCTGCCGACGGGGCTGTTCGCCGTCACGATCGTGCTCACGGCCCTCTCCTACAGCCGTGAGGCGGTGGTGCTCGCGGGCGTTCTGGCCTGCATCGTGTAGCCCGCCGTGTCGCTCCTCGGCCCCGTCTGGCCCGCGAGCCTCCATGCCAGCATCTTCGCCGTCCAGTTGTTTCTTGCCGTGACCGTCGCCGCCTACCGGCTCGTGTCGCAGATGCGCACGATGTCGGACGAGTCGGTGTCGAACGAGCGGCTCAGCCGGTTCTTCTCTCCCGAACTCGCCGCGGCGATCGCCGAGATGCAGGAGGCGGCGGCCCGGTTCAACGCCGAGCAGCGGGCCGCGGGGCGGCCGGCGATCGGGATCCACGTCGGCATCGCCTCCGGCCCCGCCGCGGCCGGCTACATCGGCACGGACCGCTACGTGCAATACGCCGTGATCGGTGACGCGACGAACGTGGCCGCCCGCATCTGCTCGGCGGCGGGCCCCGGGCAAGTCCTCGTCTCGGACGCGACCCGCCGTGGGCACTCGGGCCACGGCGTCGCGTTCGAGGACGTGCCCGCGATCGCGGCCAAGGGCAAGGACGGACCGGTCACGGTGCACCGGGTGAGGCTGGCGACGCCGTCGTGACGGCAGGTGCCGGTCGCTCATGCACGGGACGATCGCGGTGTCACCCGAGGTGCCGGCCGACTCCCGTGGACGCGGCATCGACCAGCTTCATTTCGGGGACAAAGGTCTGCCTGTCCTTGATACGATGGGTGCATGGACGCAAGCCCTCTGCTCGCCAGGTTGATCTTTGCCCTCGTCCGCGAGCGGCTCGACGTCGTTCTCATCGGCAACGCCGCCGCCGCGCTGCTCGGCGCGCCCGTCACGACGCTGGATTTCGACTTCATGTTTCGCGACACGCCCACGAACCTGCGCAAGCTCAAGGCCTCACAAGGCTCACCCCGGCGACGGGGCTCCTGACCCACGTCCTCCAGGTTCCTGCGATGCCCGCGAAAAAATCGGCCGCTTCCGCCCGCCGCAAGACGCTGGCCGCGATGCGCAAGGAGAGCGATCGACAGCTCCGGGACCTCATCCGGCGTCGGCTGGCCCTGCCGCTCGAGCAGCGGATGAACTTCCTCCGCAAGCGTCTGCCCGGTGGCGGCAGTTGCCTGTAGCGAGCCGGATCATGGCACTTCGAGACGCTCTGCGACACGCATGAGCGACTCGGCGATCAATCGGAGCCGCTCGGACACCGCCGCGGCGTCGTAGCCGCGGGGACTCGAGAACCGCACGGTCGTGCCGGCGGCCGACTCGACCGGGAACTCGAGCAGTTCGCGGAGCGCGGCGAACTGCGGCCGCACATCACCGGCGATGGCGGTCCGACCGGCCGCCGCCTCGCGGTCGGCGACCGCCTCGAGCGCGCCGAGTGCCGACACCGCCTCGGCCCAGTTGGCGGCGTTCGTGCCCGCGACGATCCGACCGGCGAGTTCGCCTGCCGGCGCCGCCACGAGCCGTTCGTGGAGTCCGGGCCTTGCCGCCTCGACCGCGTGGAGCACGTCGGCGAGCGACTGCGTCGGCGGCACCCGGGCCCAGGCGCGATCGATGCCGGCGCGGACCCGCGCGAGCGTTGCGGCCTCCGCGGCAGGCAGGATCACGTCGAGGTGCGTCCAGTACATCGGCTCGAGCCGCGGCGAACCCGGCGGCGAGTCGGGCCGCGTTGCCGATTGCGGTGCGGGGGCGGCGAACGCGGCCGGCCGGTGGCAGCCATGACAGTCGAACGCCGTGAACTCGGGCCACGTGCCGCAGGCGAGGCCCTGCCGCCCCGTCCGCGCTGCTTCCGCCTGCGACTCGATCTGCCGGAGAAACTGGGCGAGCGTCCCGAGGCGTCCCGCGGCCCACTCGTCGAGCGGACCCGGAGCGGTGGCGTTGGCCGGGGCGGCAAAGCGGTCCCGCCAGTGCGGCGGCTCGGCCCGCTTGTAGCCGCGGAGTTCGAACGCCAGCCGCGGATGGCCCGCGGCAACGAGGTCATGGGTCACCTCGCGGATCGCACCGTCGGCCGTGGGCGGGCCGCCCACGTGGCAGTCGGCGCATGTTTCCGCGCAGGTGAAGGGATCGGCGAGGTCGATCATGCCGAGATCGTTGCCGCGGGTCGTCCAGCCGGCGGTCGTGTGCGCGGCAAGCCATTGGCCTGCGGGCCCGTGACACGACTCGCAGCTCACGCCCTCGCCCACCGCGGCTCCGCGGCCGGTGGCGTGGCAGCCGATGCAGGCGAGGTTTTCGGTGGCCGGCGGCCGCGGCCGCGCGGGATCGCGGGCTGCGAGCGCGGCCACGATGCGGTCGGCGAGCGGGCCCCGGAGCGCCTCGTGGGCCCCCGCATGGGGATCGCGGGCGGCCCACACGGTGTAGGCGCTGCGCCAGTCGGCGTGGCCGGCGTAGGCCGCGGCGTGGCAGCCCGACGACGTGCAGCTGCCGGCGCCGAGGAGCGCGCGGGGGGCAGGGCGGGCCGTGGCGGGCTCGGGGGGAGGC
>JBJTJO010000168.1:0-12201 GCA_046095965.1 Planctomycetaceae bacterium | reverse complement strand
GGCGAGGTTGAGCAGGTAGGCCGTGGGCTTCATCCGGGCCAGTTCCGCCGCCCCGATCAGCCCGCGGGTCGCGGCCGTGAGCGGGCAGTTGATCGAGACGAAGTCGGCCGTCTCCAGCAGTTCGCCGAGCTCCACGGCGCGGCCGCCGCCGGCCGCGATCCCCGCCGGGCCGACGAACGGATCGCAGACGACCGGCTCCCGCATGCGGAACCCGGCCAGCATCGGCACGAGCGTGCGGCCGATGCCACCGAAGCCGACGATGCCCCGCGTGCGGTCGCGGAGCTCGCTCCCCATCCAGGCCGAGCGCTCGTGCCAGCGGCCCGCGCGCACGAGCCTGTCCTTCGGCACCACGTGGTGCGTCAGCGCCAGCATCCAGGCCACGGTGGCCTCGGCCAGCGAGTGGTTCACCGCGCCGGCGGTGATCATCGCCAGCACGTTGGCGGCGCTGCAGGCGGCGACGTCGACGCTGTCGTAGCCGACGCCGAACCGGCCCACGGCCAGCAGCCGGTCCGCAGCGCCGAGCGACGCCCGCGTCACCCGCGGGGTCATCACGATCACGCCATTGGCGTCCCGCAGCTGCTCGGCCGCGATCTCGGGCTCGTGGCGGTCGAACCGCGAGACCTCGACGTGGGGATGCCCGGCGAAGGTGCCCAGGCCGATGTCGGCGTAGCAGGGGCGGCCGTCCGCACCGTGGAAGTCCGCGGTCAGCACCACCCGGAAGGGCTCGCGTCGTGCGGCGCTCACGGCGGCTGCCTCCAGGGGCTCCCCTCCGCCGAGACGCAGCGCTCGTCCACGACGATCCGCTCCGGCAGCGGGCCGGCGTAGACCCAGATCATCTCCATCGGCGCATCCGACTGGTTGACGAAGTAGTGCACCCGGCCGCGCGGCACCAGCGCCGTGGCCCCGTCGCCGACGTCGTAGCCGCGCCCCTCGACGAGGCACCGCGCCCTGCCGCCGACGATGCAGATCGATTCGTCGAAGTCGTGGACGTGGGCCGGCAGCCGGCCGCCCGGCTGGAAGCGGCCGTAGCCGCCGCTCATCTCCAGCCCCGGGACGAGGGCGGCGTTGAAGTAGTCGACGAACTCGGCGCCCGGGCCGACCGCGAACGAGCGCCGGGCCGTGCGGATCCGCGTCACCCGCTCCATGCCGGGGAAGCCGTTCGAGTCGGCGGGCATCTCCCGGCGGGGAAACACCGTCGCCACCAGTTCCCGTTCCGGCACCGTGGCGGCCAGCGCGACGTGCAGCCGGGCCGGTCGGGTGGCGTCGGGATTGCGGGCCGCGTGGGGCGCCCAGCGCGGGATCGTGATGTTGTCGAACGGCCCGAGCCGGTGGACCCGCCCCTCGACCGTGACCTCGGCCACGCCGTCGAGCACCGTGATCGACTCGCTGACCGGATGGGCGTGCTGGTCGAGCACGGCGCCCGGCGCGAACGCCACGATCCCGGTCGTCAGGTCGCGGGCGGCGTTGCACTGGCCGACGAGCGCCTCGAAGACCACGCCTTCCTGCAGGCTCACCGTGGCGCCGGCCCCGCAGCGGGTGATCACCTCCGGCCGGTCGGGCCGCATCCGCTCCGGCGGCGCGGCGAGCACCTGCCGCACCGGGGTCGCATCCCGCGGGTCGAGGCTCGCCGCCGGCACGCGGTCGCAGCCCGCCGCCTGGAGCATCTCGTGGGCGGCGCGCAGCAGCAGGCCGGCGTCGGCGCCGAGGCTGAGCATCTGGAAGCCCTGCGAGCGCCGCAGCGCCAGCTCCTCGGGGCCACGGGCGAGCACGCCGCAGGCCTTGCCCGCGCGCCGGAGCACGTCCTTCATCTCCAGGATCCGCTCGGCCACGCCCGGCCCCTCCCACTGGCCGCGATGGCCGGCGCTGGCGGAGAAGTCGTTGGGGCCGAAGAAGAACAGTTCGCTGCCGGCGACGGCCGCCATCCGCGGCACCTCGGCCACCGCCCGCACCGACTCGATCAGCGGCACGACCAGCACGTGCTCGTTGGCCTCGGCGGTGTGCTCGGCCAGCGCCTGGCCCCAGGCCGTGGCCCGTTCGCCGCCAATGCCGCGCCGGCCCTCGGGGGGATAGCGGCAGTCGCGGATCGCCTCCTCGACCTGCGCGGCGGTCTCCATCATCGGCACCACGATCCCGTCGGCACCGAGGTCGAGCGCCCGCTTGGCCAGCACCGCGCTGCGCTCCGCGATCCGCACCAGTGCCACGGTGTCGCTGCGGACGGTGGCCCGGAGGTGCTCGAGGATCTGGCTCCAGTCGAGCTGGCCGTGCTCGGCGTCGATCACGACCCAGTCGAGCCCCAGCGCCACGGCCATCTCGGTCACGCTCGCGGCGTCGAGCGTGATCCACAGGCCGTGCACCGGCAGCCCGGCGGCGATCCGGTCGCGGAACCTCTCGAGCGCGCGTGTCTTCATCGTTTCCCCCGTGCCTGGGCCGGCGTTCTCCGGGCTGGTCAGCTCAACAGCCCGTGCACGACGTTGCCCTCGACGTCGGTGAGGCGGAAGTCGCGTCCTGCATGCCGGTAGGTGAGCCGCCTGTGGTCGAAGCCGAGCAGGTGCAGGATCGTGGCGTGGAAGTCGTGGACGTGGACCGGGTCGCGGACCACCTTCTCGCCGATGTCGTCGGTCTCACCGTAGACGATGCCCGGCCGGACGCCCGCGCCCGCCAGCCAGCAGCTGAAGGCCCAGGCGTGGTGCTCGCGGCCGCCGTTGTCGGCGTCCTTGCTGTACGGCGTGCGGCCGAACTCGGTGGCCCAGACGACGAGCGTGTCGGCGAGTAGGCCGCGATCCTTGAGATCCCGGAGCAGCCCGGCGACCGGACGGTCCGTCTCCCGGGCCCGCGGGGCGTGGTCGGCCATCGTGCCGTGCGAGTCCCAGTTCGACGCCGCATCGGAGCCGGAGTCGATCAGCTCCACGAACCGCACGCCGCGCTCCACCAGCCGCCGGGCCGCGAGGCACTGCCAGCCGAAGCCGGTGGTCTGCCCGCGCTCGAGCCCGTACATCGCCAGCGTGTCGTCGCTCTCCCGCGACAGGTCGAAGGCCTCGGGGGCCTCCATCTGCATGCCGAAGGCGGTCTCGAACGACTCCAGCCGGGCGGCCAGCAGCGGGTCGCCGGCCCGGGCGGCGAGGTGCTCCCGGTTCCATTCCCGCAGGGCCGCCAGTTCCAGCGCCTGCACCGGCGCGCTGCGGCCGCGGCGGGCGAGGTTCGGGATCGGCTCGCCGCCGGGGATCACCCGCGTCCCCTGGTGGCAGGCCGGCAGGAAGTCGGACGCCCAGACCTGCGCTCCGGCATACGGCGACTTCGGCGCCAGCACGACGTAGGCGGGGAGGTTCGCGTTCTCCGTGCCCAGGCCGTAGCTGACCCACGCCCCCAGGCTCGGCCGGGCGAACGTGAACGAGCCGGTGTGGATCCCGAGCGTCGCGTTGTAGTGGTTCTGGTGGGAGGTGTGCATCGAGCGGATCAGCGCGATGTCGTCCACACAGCCGCCGATGTGTGGGAACAGGTCGCTGACCTCGGTGCCGCACGCGCCGCGCCGGCGGAAGTTCCATCCCGGCCGCTTGAGAAACCCGCTGGTGTAGGCGCCCAGCGCCTGGCCCTGGGGATTGTCGGCCGTGTAGGGCCGGCCGTGGTCGGCGAACAGCCGCGGCTTCGGGTCCCAGGCATCGACGTGGGAGACGCCGCCGCTGAAGTACAGGAAGATCACCCGGTTGGCCCGGGGGGTGAAGTGGGGCGCGCGGGCCGCGAGCGGATCGGTCGCGGTCGCGCGCTCCGCCGCGAGCAGCTGCCGGATGATCCCCGGCCAGACCAGCGAGCCGGCGGCCAGCGAGCGGACGACGCCGCGCCGCGACCAGTCGAATCGTGCGCCGCTCATGGTGCCACCGCCGCGGGTCAGTCGAGGTACACGAACTCGTTGCTGCCGAGCAGCACGCGGGCCAGGGCCACCCAGGCGGCATCCCGGCGCTGGCCCTCCGGCAGGTCCGTCAGCTGCGCGGTCACGGCGGCCAGGAACCGGGCCGCCCGCTCCTGCTCGGCGGCGCTGGCGGGCCGCTGGAAGGCGAGCTGGCAGGCGGCGTCGAGCCGCTCGCGGTCGGCGCCGGCGCCGCTCGTCGCCCGGCGGGCCAAGGCGGCGGCGCAGTCGTGGAAGCTGGGATCGTTGAGGAAGTACAGCGCCTGCGTGGGGACCGTGCTCACCTCGCGGCCCGGCGTCGCGGCATTGGGATCGGCGCCGTCGAACAGGCCGAGCATCGGGTGGCGGCGCAGCCGCAGCGTGATCAGGTAGACGCTGCGCTTCCGGGAATCGAAGAACTCGGTGAACGGGTGGTGCTGCGAATACTTGTAGCCGCTGGTCAGCTTGAAGGGATGGGCGCCGCCCGGGGCGCGGTCCAGATCACCGGCGACCAGCAGCAGGGTGTCACGGAGCTCCTCGGCGTCGAGGCGGCGGCGCGGCAGCGGAGAGGCGGAGTCGGCCACGCCGCTGCGCTGCCGGTAGGCAGCACTGGTGACGATCAGCCGGTGCAGTGCCTTGATGCTCCAGGCCTGGCGCACGAACTCCGTCGCCAGCCAGTCGAGCAGCTCGGGGTGGGTGGGGGGCTGGCCGCGGGTGCCGAAGTCGTTGGGCGTGCCGACGATGCCCCGGCCGAAGTGCCCCTGCCAGATGCGGTTGACCATCACGCGGGCGGTGAGCGGGTGCTCGGCACGACACAGCCACGTGGCCAGCTCGTGCCGGCCGCTGCCCTGCGCGACCGTCTCGCCGCCGAACAGGTCGAGGTTCTTGCGGGGCACCTCGGCGCCGGGCTTCTCCGGGTCTCCGCGGAGCAGGATCTTGGCGTTGGCGGCCTGCTCCACCTCGCTGACGGCGTAGGCGAACCGCGGCTCGAGCCGCCTGGCGAGGTGGGCATTCCGCTCGGCGACGGCCCGGTCGCGGGCGGCGGCGAGCCCGGCGGCGGCCGCGAAGTGCGCGGCCAGGTCGGCCCGCGTGTCGAGCCGCCAGGCGGTGCCGTCGCCGCCCGGATCGATCTTGCGCACGCCGCCGCGCACGCGGTACGTGCCGGCGGCCGGGGCGCGCCAGGCGAGGGCCACGCCGGCCCGCGGCCCCGGGTGCAGGGCCAGCGACCGCGGCGGGGCGGTGATCGTCTGCAGCTTCACCGGCTCGGTGCGGGTGTTGACGAGCACGAGCGGAAAGTCGTGGTGCCGCCAGGTCGGCACGCCCGGCGTGTCGAACAGCGCCGGCTCGTAGCGATCGAGCAGCACGGCGCCCCCCTCGAGGTCGTAGATCAGCCAGGTTCCGGCGTTGCCCTGCGCATCGGCCAGGGCGGCCCCCGCGCTCCCCTGCCGCAGGTCGGGTACGAGATCCTCCGTCACGTTCCAGCGCCGTCCCGCCCCGCCCACCTCCTCGACGATGAACTCCACCAGCGTGGCGTCGCCCCCGTTGTTGCCGCGCATCAGGATCGAGAGCTGCACGAGCTCGCCGGCCCGCAGCGTGATCGTGGGCGCCTGTTCCGGCGGCGCGAACTCCTGCGCTCCCTGGGCCGCGATCTCCCCGGCGGCCAGCGGGGCCAGCAGCGGGGCGCCGGCAGCGGCCTCCTGCGCCCGGGCGGCGAGCGCGGCGTCGCAGCGGCCCACCTCCGCCTCCAGCCGCGCCAGCTCGGTGCTCCAGTCGCTCATCAGCCGGCGTTCGTCCGCCGACGTGATCGGCACCATGTCGCGCGGCGCCGGCTTGAGCTCGGTGCCCGGGTAGGCGAACCGCGTGCTCGCCAGCATGCCGTAGATGCCGTAGTAGTCCCGGGCGCTGAGCGGGTCGTTTTTGTGGTCGTGGCAGCGGGCGCAGGCGATCGACAGGCCCATCACCGCCTTGCCGAGGTTGTCGATGGCGTCGTCGTACGTCAGGTACATGTCCTTGTCGCCGTCGGCGCCGAACCGCCGCGCGAGGGCCCAGTAGCCGGTGGCGATGATCATGTCGGCCGACCCCGCGTCGGGCAGGCCCGCCAGGATGTCGCCGGCCAACTGCTGCCGCAGGAACTCGTCGTAGGGCAGGTCGCGATTGCAGGCGTCGATGACCCAGTTGCGGTAGCGCCAGGCGTCCATGACCGGGAAGTCGGCGGTGTCGCCGGCCGTGTCGGCATAGCGGACCACGTCGAGCCACTTGCGGCCCCAGCGCTCGCCATAGCGCGGCGAGTCGAGCAGCCGGGTCACGAGCGCGTCGTAGGCGGCGGGCGAGTGATCCTGCTCGAAGGCCGCCACGTCGGCGGCGGTGGGGGGCAGGCCCGTGAGGTCGTAGGTGAGCCGGCGGATGAGCGACCGCGGGTCGGCCTCGGGGGCGAGCGTCTTCCCCGCCGCGCCGGCGTGCGCGAGCAGGAAGCGGTCGATGGGGTTCGGCAGGTCGCCCGCGGGCACGTCGGGCCGCCGCACGGGCTTCCAGGCCCAGTGGTCCATGCGGCCGTCGTCGGTCGAGCCGGCGAACTCGTCGGGCCAGGCAGGACCGGCGTCGATCCATGCCTTGAGCGTGGCGATCTGCTCGGCCGAGAGCGGCGGGACGTCGCTGTCGCCGGGGGGCATTCGCAGCGCGGGATCGGGGTTGGCGACGTGCCGGATGAGCGCGCTTTCGGCCGACTTGTGCGGCACGATGGCGGCCTCGCCGCTGTCGCCCCCCTTGAGCGCGACGTCGCGGACGTCCAGCCGGTAGCTGCTCGTCTGGTCGTCGGGACCGTGGCAGGAGTAGCAGTGCTTCGCGAAGATCGGCTGCACGTCGCGGGCGTAGTCGGGGCCGGCCGCCGGCGCGGCCCACGCCACGCTGGCGCCCAGCAACGCGGCCACAGCCAAGGCCCCGCGCTCGACGAACGCCGCAGGTCGATGGTGCATGGCTTCCTCGGCAGCGGACCCGCGATCAGCGGCCCGTCGGCGGTTCGTGATGCAGCGCATTCTTGTGCAGCGATTTCTTGTGCGGCGGCTTCCTGCGCAGCGTCTGCTCGGCCAGCTTCATGTGATTGACCATCGCCTCCCGCGCCGCCTGCGGATCCCGTGCCCGCACGGCCTCGAGCACGGCCGCGTGCTCCTTGATGCCCGACCGCACGCTCCGGACCTCGATCGCCCGCCTCCGGAACTCGCGGAGCAGGTCTTCCAGCGACTGCAGCAGGATCGGAAACAGGGGATTGCCGGTGGCCTCGGCGAGCATGCGGTGGAAGAGCACGTCGGCGGCCACCTGCCGCTCGATCGTCGTGCCGTCCCGCATCTCCTCGACCGCGGCCGCCAGCCGGGCGACGTGCTCGGGCGTGGCATGCTCCGCGGCGAGCGGGGCGATCGCCACCTCGAGCACCCACCGCACCTGCATGAGGTCCTGCATGCTGCCGGCCCGGCCGAGCGACAGCCCGAGCATCGAGACCGTGGCCGTCGAGTCGGCAGCCGCGACGAGCGGCCGCCTGCCCTGGGAAACCTCCACCAGACCCGCGGACCGCAACGCCCGCATCGCCTCGCGGATCACGGTCATCGAGACGCCGAAGCCGTCCGCGAGCTTCTCCGCCGCGGGGAGCTCGCCGCCGACCGGGTAGTCGCCGCGCAGGATCGCCGCGCGGACCTCGCCGACCACGTGGTCCACGAGCGCCGTACGTTCCGGCGGCGACCGCCACCCCGATCCGGGATTCGCCGACTCGACTGCGCGTTTGCCCATGATTCGGCCCCGAGTGCCTCGCGAATCTTCTCACATATATGATAGGTTGAGGTCTGTTGCAAGGCTCGATGGGTGTTTCGGCGCCACGTCCCGGCAAGCGAGGCCGGCGGGGCAAGCCCTGCCGGTTTCGTCACGGCGGCGGATCGCGGACGGTGCGGCCCGCCGATCGAGGAACCGGGAGGGGTGCCATGTGGTGGCGGGTCGGAGCGATCGTCGTGGCCCTGGCCCTCGGCGGCGGTGCCGCGGCCGACGAGGAGTGGGATCTCGGCACCGACCGCGACGCCTTCACGCCCTGCACGCACTCGGTCGCCCCGGGCACCATCCTGCAGGAGGCGTCATACGTCTACATCGACAACCAGACCGGCCTGCCCACCAACAACTACCCGGAATGGCTCGTGCGGGTGGGAGCGACGGAGCGGCTCGAATGGCGCTTCGGCGTCAACTACGGCGTCGGCTCGCAGGGCAACGTCGTGACGAGCGTGGAGGTCGGCGAGGGCACCTACGACGGCCGTCGCCTCTACGAATCGAGCCTCCTCTACGGCTTCAAGCTCGACGCCACCGAGCAGGACGGCTGGCTGCCTGAAAGCTGCGTCATCATGGAGGGCACGACGCCCACGTTCGGCGACGTCCTCGGCACCGTGCCGGTGGCGACGGTCGTGGCGGGCTGGGAACTCGCCGCCGGCTGGCGGCTCGACACCGCGCTGCGCTACGCCTACTCGGAAGGCCTGGAAGGCTGGTTCAGCCGGTGGTCGCCGTCGGCCGTGCTGAGGATGCCGCTCACCGAGCGGTTCGAGGTTCACGCCGAGTGGTTCGGCTCGTTCACGCAGGGCCTCGTTGATGACGCGAGCCAGCCCTTCTTCAGCCCCGGCATGCACGTCATGGTGACGCGGAACCTCGAACTCGGCGTCCGCGTCGGCTGGGGCCTCACGAACGAGGCCGCGCCGTTCTTCTCCGACGCGGGCCTGGGGTGGAGGTGGTGAGCGGCGCTTGCCCTTCACCACGTGATGATCCGGCGTTTGCAAGCCCAACCGGCTCGGGGCTGCCCACACCCTCTCGCCGGACGCTCGTTGCGCCCATCCTGGGCTTCACTCGCTCGGAGACGGCTGCGCTCTCGCCATCCATGGCTTCGCCCGCCGTCTACGCCGTCTCGAGGGGATGGGCAGCCCCGAGCCTCACCCGGGGGAAAGGCTTTCAATGGCTCGCCTTGCCTCCCTGTGGCGCACGCCTCCAGGCGTGCGAATCCCTCCCTGTGGCGCACGCCTCCAGGCGTGCGAATCCGCTGCCCATGGGTATCAGGTACCACCCCGCTGCACGTTTGCGTCGGGCTTGCGATCCGTGTCAGCCGTGGATGGCGCGGCCCTCCACCGCCATGGCCGCTTCCTTGAGGGCTTCCGGGAGCGTGGGGTGGGCGTGGCAGACGCGCGCGATGTCCTCGGCGGTCGCGCCGAAGCTCATCGCCGCGGCCGCCTCGCCGATCAGGTCGCCCGCCGCCGGGCCGATGATGTGGATGCCGAGCACGCGATCGGTCGCCGCGTCGGCGAGCACCTTCACCTTGCCCGTCGTGTCGTTGATCGTGCGGGCCCGGCCGTTGGCGCGGAACGGGAACACGCCTTTCTTGTAGGCGACGCCCGCCTCCTTGAGTTGCTCCTCGGTCTTGCCGATCGCGGCGATCTCGGGATGCGTGAACACGACCGCCGGAACGAGGTCGTAGTCCACGTGGGCCCACGTCCCGGCGATTCCATCCACGCAGGCCACGCCGTCCTCCTCGGCCTTGTGGGCGAGCATCGGCCCGGGGATGCAGTCGCCGATCGCCCACACGCCCGCCGCCGACGTGCGGAAGTGGGCATCCACGGGGATGCGGCCGCCGCGGTCGGTCGCGATGCCGACCGTCGCGAGCCCCACGTCGTCGGTCGCCGGCCGGCGGCCCGTGGCCGCGAGCACGCGGTCGCAGCGGATCGGCTCGCGGCCCTCGCACTCGACCACGCAACCAGCCCCGACGGCCCGCGCGCTCGTCACCTTGACGCCGAGATGGATGTCGAGGCCCTGCTTCTTGAAGAGCGCGAGGGCCTCGGCGGCGACGTCGGCGTCGATGCCGGTCAGGATCCGGTCGGCGTACTCGAGCACCGTGACCTTCGACCCGAGACGCCGCCAGACGCTGCCGAGCTCGAGGCCGATGTAGCCGCCGCCGATCACGACGAGGTGCGCCGGCACCGAATCGAACGCCAGCGCCTCGGTGCTCGTGCCCACGAACGTGCCGTCGGCCTCGATTCCCGGCAGCACGACGGCCCGGGAGCCGACGGCGAGGATCACCTTCGGCGCGTCGAGGACGGTCTGCGTGCCGTCGGCGGCCGTGACCTCGACGCGGCCCGGCCCCGCGAGCCGGCCGGTGCCCGCGTACCGCGTGACCTTGTTCTTCGCGAGCAAGGCGTCGATGCCCTTCGAGAGCACGGTGACCACGTCGGCCTTGCGCTTCATCATGGCGGCGAGATCGAGCGTCACGCCCGAGACCTTCACGCCGTGGAGGCCGAGTTCGTGTTGGGCGACCTCCAGCTTGTGGCTCGACTCGAGCAGCGCCTTCGACGGGATGCAGCCCACGCGCAGGCAGGTGCCCCCGAGCTGCGGCTCCTTTTCGACGACCGCCGCGTTCATCCCGAGCTGCGCGGCGCGGATCGCGGCCACGTAGCCGCCGGGCCCGCCACCGATCACGATCAGGTCATGGGTCATGGCTCACACTTCCAGCATCAGGCGGGTCGGGTCCTCGATCGTGTCCTTGATCCGCTTGAGGAACGTCACGGCCTCGCGGCCGTCCACGAGGCGGTGGTCGTAGGAGAGGGCGAGGTACATCATCGGTCGGACGACCACCTGGCCGTTCACGGCCATGGGCCGATCCTGGATCGCGTGCAGGCCGAGGATGCCGCTCTGCGGGGGATTGATGATCGGCGTCGAGAGCATCGAGCCGTAGACGCCGCCGTTCGAGATCGTGAACGTGCCCCCCTGCAGTTCCTCGAGCTTGAGCTTGTTGTCGGCGGCCCGGCGGGCGAAGTCGCCGATCGTCTGCTCGATCTGGGCGAACGAGAGCAGCTCGGCGTTGCGGATCACCGGCACCACGAGCCCCTTGCCGCCGCCGACCGCGATGCCGATGTCGTAGTAGTCCCGGTAGAGGATGTGGGGATCGCGGTACTCGGCGTTGACCTGGGGCACCGCCCGCAGGGCCTCGACGGCCGCACGCACGAAGAACGACATGAAGCCGAGCTTCACGCCATAGCGCTCCTGGAACACGTCCTTGAACTTGGCGCGGAGCCCCATCACGGCGCTCATGTCCACCTCGTTGAACGTCGTGAGCAACGCGGCCTGGTGCTGGGCCTCGACGAGCCGCTCGGCGATGCGGCGGCGGATCGGGCTGATGAGCACCGCCCGCTCCTCGCGGCCGCCCCGCGGCGCGTTGGGCACGAGCGGCGTTTGGGCCGGGATCGACACCTTGATGGATGGGAGCGCGGTGGTGGGAACCGGCGCGGGCCGGGCGGTGGCCTGCACGGCGTCGGCCTTGGTGACCCGGCCGCCCGGGCCGGTGCCCGCGACGTCCGCCGACGACAGACCGGACTCGCCGAGCACGCGGGCGGCCGCCGGCATGACGCGGGCCGGGCCGGCGGGCGGAGCGGCGACCGGTGGCGCTGGCGCCGGAGCGGCGGGCGCGGGCGTGGCGGCCGCCGCGCCGGCCGGCTCCATCCAGCCGATCACCTCGCCGACCACGGCCTTCTCGCCGCTCGCCTTGAGGATCTTCGACACGACGCCGGCCGCCGGGGCGGGAAGTTCGACCGTCGCCTTGTCGCTCTCGATCTCGACGATGCTCTCGTCGATCGCGACGGCGTCGCCCTCGCGCTTCTTCCAGGTGCCGATCATCACCTCGGTGATCGACTCGCCGACCGAGGGAACCTTCAGTTCCATTGCCATTTCACGTGCTCGATGAGGATGGTGGGAGGACGCCCGCCGAAGCGACGGGAATGCGTTGACGCGACGGCCGCGGCCGATCACACGGTGAACGACGCCGACAGGAGCTCGTTCTGCTCGAGGTCGTGGCTCTTCTTCGATCCCGTCGCGGGGCTGGCGGCGCTCTGCCGGCACATGCCCGAGAACGGAAAGCGGTCGAGGAGTTTGTCGCCGAAGTGGATGCGGAAGAACCGCCATGCGCCCATGTTCTCGGGCTCGTCCTGCACCCACACGGCCGGCGTGCCCGGGGCGTAGCCGGCGAGCGCCTCCTCGAGAGCCTTCTTCGGCAGCGGATAGAGCTGCTCGACGCGGACGATCGCCACGTCGCGGCGACCGAGCTCCTGCCGCCGCTTGTCGAGCTCGTAGGCCACCTTGCCGGTGCAGAGCAGGATCCGGTGGATGTTGCGGGCCGGCACGCCCGAGGCGTCGGGGATCACCCGCTGGAACGTTCCCGTCGTGAGGTCGTCGAGCGCCGAGACGCAGCCCGGATGCCGGAGGAGGCTCTTCGGCGTCATCACGACGAGCGGCTTCCGCCACACGCGGAGCGCCTGCCGCCG
>JBJTJO010000167.1:0-3656 GCA_046095965.1 Planctomycetaceae bacterium | reverse complement strand
GTAAGAAACGGCGACGAATACTGCAGGATCGGGATGCCGTACGACCGGCCGCGATGCTGCGCTGGTGATGTCGCGAGCGAGTGCCCGCCGCACCGCGCGCGAGCGCACGCCTCGGCGGCCGCGCCCGGGCAGGTTTCCTCCTCCAGGCTGCGGAAGCCTATAGTTTCGATGGCTGTCGCGGGGTGAGTCCCTCTCCATTGACGACGTCCGGAGGCTTCCTGTGCTCGGCTCGATCCGCCGCTCCCTGGCCGCCGTCTTCGACCGGCTCGACAGCCCGCCCGTGCGGACGTGGCTCGAACGCGTCGTGGTCGCGGGCGCCGCGATCGGGTTCCTCGTGCATCTCGCCGTGATCGGCGTCGCCAGGCTCTTTCCGGGCTGGCCGCAAACGCTGTTCGCGGGGCTCGACGAGAGTCCGCTGCACGCGGTCTATACCCCGTTCAGCGTGATCCTGTTCTACGAGGTGGTGCTGCTGGTGTTCGCGATCGCCGCCTCGCACACCGGCGAGATCGCCACGCAGTACCAGATCTTCTCGCTGATCGTCGTCCGCCGGGTGTTCAAAGACATCGGCAATTTCAGCGAGCTGGAGAACTGGCTGGCCGAACCCGAGGCCGTGAAGGCGGTTCTGCTCGACATGGCCGGCGCCGTGCTCATGTTCCTGATCGTGACCGGCTTCACGTTCCTCCGTCACAGGACGCCGAAGGCCCCCGCCCACCGCGACCTGCAGGGTTTCATCCAGCTCAAGAAGGCGGTGGCCGTGCTGCTCCTGGTCGTGCTCGTGTCGCTGGCGATGCTCAACCTGGCGAGCTGGCTCGGCCTGATCCGGGGCCTGCCGGTGGCTCTGGCGACGCCTCCTGCCGACGTCGACCTCTTCTTCTTTCCCCGCTTCTTCGAGTTCATGATCTTCACCGACGTGTTCTTGCTCATCGTGTCGCTCGCCTACCACGATCGCTACGAATACGTGTTTCGCAACGCGGGATTCGTGATCTCCACGGTCTTGCTGCGGGTCTCGCTCTCGACGCCCAAACCCTATGATCTGCTGCTCGCGCTCACGGCGATGCTCTACGGCCTCGCCGTGCTCGGCGTGTTCGCCTGTTTCGCGGCTATCGAGCGGGGCCCGGGCGACCGCCGGAAAGCCCCGGCATGACCGACGGCCGCCATTGCGGCGGACGGCCGGCCCGGGCAGGCGGCCTGACCCGCCCGGAACCGGCCGCGGTAGACGCCGGGCGGCGGACAGGCTATCTTTCCGGACTGCGCGGATCGGCGGATCGGTCCGCCCGATCGATCACGAAAGCGGAGATGGCATGGTCAAGTTGACGGTCCGGGAGCGGGAGAGCATTCAGGAGGCGGTCCGGCGCTTCCGCAAGTTGGTCGAGCGGAGCGGCATCAAGAAGGAAATGCGCCGCCGCGAGTTCTTCGAGAAGCCGCGCGAGACCACGCGCCGCGCCCGCCTCCGCGCCGAGCGCCGCACGAAGCGAAATCGTCTTTTAGGCGTGTGAAGTCCAGTCCAAGGCAACGTCCAGCCACGGGGCGCCGTGCGTCGGCCAGCCGGTGCTGACGCGATCCACGCCCGTCGCCGCGATCGCGGCGACCGTCTCCGGGCGGATTCCGCCCGACGCCTCGAGGACGACCTCCGGCGCCACGCGGTCGCGGAGCGCGACGCACGCCGCGAGTTCCTGCGGCTGCATGTTGTCGAGCAGCACGACGTGCGGCCGCTCGGGCAGCACCTGTTCGAGCTGGCCGCGCGAGTCCACCTCGATCTCCACCACCATGGCCTCGTGCCGCGCGGGCGGGAACGTGCGGCGCACGAACTCGTGGGCCCGGCGTACCGCGTCGGCCGGCGACCGGCCCGCGGCGGCGAGCGCACCGAGGTGGTTGTCCTTGACGAGGATCGCGTCGTAGAGGCCGAGCCGGTGGTTCCAGCCGCCGGCGGCGCGGACGGCGTACTTGTCGAGCAGCCGCCAGCCCGGCACGGTCTTCCGCGTGTCGTAGACGCGGCAGCCGGTGCCCGAGACCGCGTCCACGAGGCGGCGGGTGGCGGTCGCGATCCCCGACAGCCGGCCGAGCAGGTTGAGGATCACCCGCTCGGCGGCGAGCACGCTCCGCGTGGAGCCCGAGAGCCTGCCCACCACGGCGCCGGCCACCACGGTGGCGGCGTCGTCAACCAGCGGCTCGAACGCGAGCGCGGGGTCGGCCGCCCGGGCCACGATCGCGGCCGCCGGCAGGCCGGCGATCACGCCGGGCTTGCGGGCCACGACGTCGAGCGTGCTCGTGGCCCCGGCGTCCACGAGGGCCAGGCTCGTCCAGTCGCACTCGTGGCCGAGATCCTCCGCGAACCAGGCCGGGGCGAGGGCGGCCACGTGGGCCGCGAGGTGCTCGTCCCAGTCGAGCTGCCGGAACTCGGGGCAGCCGCGTTGCCCGGTGCAGCCGGCGGCGGGCGTGGTCATGGTGGCGTCGGGAGGCGAGAGGAGGTCGGCGGGCGACGATGCGGTATCGTAGCAGGCGGAGGACGACCGGATGGACGCTCGCCAAGACGGCCAGGACACGCTTACCGCGAGGTCGCAGCCGCTCATCGCGGCGGCCGTGGCCTGCGGGCTCGCCGCGATCGCGGCTTGGTACGTCGCGTCGGGCGGGCTCCGCGGTAGGCTCGTCCACCACGACGCGCCGCCGGCGGCACCGGGCGTGGACTTCACGGTGAACGTCAACGCGGGGAGCGCGACGGAACTCGCGCAGCTGCCGGGGATCGGCCCGGCCACGGCCGAGGCGATCCTCGAGCACCGGCGGATGCACGGCCCCTTCGCGAGCCATGACGCGCTCCTCGACGTGCCCGGCATCGGGCCCGCGACGCTCGAGCGGATGCGGCCCCACCTGCGGCCGATCCGCGCCCCGCGGGAGGCCGCCGCCCCGGCGGACGCACCGTGAGCCACACGTCGTCCACCACGCCGCTCCGCCCCGGCGTCTTCGAGCTCGTCGCCCCCTACGAGCCGGCCGGTGACCAGCCTGCCGCGATCGCCGCCCTCGTCCGCGGCGTGGAGGAGGGGAGGGGATCGCAGGTGCTCATGGGCGTGACGGGCTCGGGCAAGACGTTCACGATGGCCAACGTGATCGCCCGGGTGGGCCGACCCACGCTCGTGCTCTCGCACAACAAGACGCTCGCGGCCCAGCTCTACGCCGAGTTCCGCGACTTCTTCCCGCACAACGCGGTGCACTACTTCGTCAGCTATTACGACTACTATCAGCCCGAGGCCTACATCCCGCAGCGCGACATCTACATCGAGAAGGATGCCGCGATCAACAAGGAGATCGACCGGCTGCGGCTCGCGGCCACGAGCGCCCTCGTCAGCCGCCGTGACGTGGTCGTGGTGGCGAGCGTGTCGTGCATCTACGGCCTCGGCTCGCCCACCGACTACCGGGCGATGGTGGTGCGGCTGGCGTCGGGCATGACGATCACCCGCGACCAGCTCCTCGAGCGGCTCGTGTCGGTCCACTACGAGCGGACCGACGTCGTGCTCGAGCGCGGGAAGTTCCGGGTCCGCGGCGACTCGGTGGACATCTGGCCGCCCTACGACGAGCTCGCCTGCCGGGTGGAGTTCTGGGGCGACGCGGTCGAGTCGATCGCGGTGGTCCATCCGGTGAGCGGCGAGGTGGCGGCCCGAAAG
>JBJTJO010000166.1:0-7411 GCA_046095965.1 Planctomycetaceae bacterium | reverse complement strand
CCGTTCGGCCCTCTGCTGGTGCAGGAAGTAGGTCTTTCCGGCGCGGCGCATGCCCACGACCGCCGTCGCCTTGCCCGGCAGGTGCGCGGGGGCGTGCAGAACCCGCGGCGTCAGGGGCGGCGGCCCATTGCTCACGGAATCAACGATTTTCTCCGCGAGTACGCGGCGGTTGCCGGAGGAGAATGGCGACCGAACGGACACGACAAAGTCTCCTTTTTACAAGGACAGGTCATGCAATCCTATCCTTTTCCTAGGGAGAGACAAATCTCGCCGACCGCCCTGACAACGCTGCCGGCGGCGACAAATCAGGACGCCGTGTCTGGGCTCCACCTGGGACGTGCATCAGACACCACGCCGCCGTCCGTCATCGCTTCGAGCACGGCAAAAATATGTACTTCTGTACACTTCTTGTCAATGCCCACGGCAACTTCACACCATGCGAAGGTGATGCGCGTGCCCCACCTCAGCAATCGCGGTTGTGCGCTGCAGCGCGAAAGCCAGACTGCCGGGCCGCCTTGCGGCGGGCTTTCCCGGGGCCGCCACGTGAACGGGGCGTACTGATGAGTGGCATGCGTCGCGCGGTGGGTGGATGCGTTCTGTTGCTCGTCGCCTGCGTCACCGCGTGCGCGGACAGGTCAACCGGCACCACGAACGACGAGGCGGCGGTCAAACCTGCGGCGGCGGCCGCCCCTACCGCATCGGCTGCCGCTCCGGCCACCAGTGCCGTTTCGGCGCCGACTGCCGCCGCGGCCACGGAGGCAACTGCGGCGTCTCCGGCCCCGGCTGCGACTCCAACGCGGGCCGCCCCCGCGGCCGCGAGCAGGACGCCGCCTCGAAAAACCCCGCCCGGCCCGGGCCTGTCGCGGACCGTCTCCGCGCTCGACAGCCTCGCCGGCATCGGGCAACTCGAGGGCAACTGCTCCATCACGGCCGAGGGGCCCGATGGCACGAACGCGCTGCGGTTCGAGGCCACGCAGGCCAAGGAGGACTTCTCCGGCCGCATCGACCTCGCTGCCCTGGGCATCGACCCGCACGACTACGACCTGCTGAAGATCGACGTGAAGGCCGACAACAACGCCTTCCTGCAGTTCGCGCTCGAGAACTATCCGGAGCCGGGCGACGTCTCGAACTGGTATCCGCTCGATGCGATCGGCCGCGGCTCGGACTGGCGGACCGTCTGGCTCGACCTGAAGCGGCCCGAGGAAATCGAGCCGAACAAGGCCACCGGACCGAAGCCCGCGCTGCTGGTCTCCGGGGCGGTGCGGGACCTCCGCTGGCGGATGCAGGGCGACAGCCGCTGCCTCCGGCTGCGGAACCTGCGGCTCGCCACGAAAGCCATCGACCTCGAGTGCGACCAGACCCGCGCGCCATACGAGTGGGGCCCGGGGCAGGACCTCGTGTACCGCTATCCCGTCACCGTCGCGAACCGCCTCGATCGGCCGGTGACGGCCCGGCTGTCGCTCGTTCCGACGCAGGTGATGCACGCCTACGCCCGGCTCTCGGAGCCGCGGGTGGACCTGAAGCCCAAGGAGTCGAAGACCATCGAGGCCGAGGTCCGTCTCCCCTGCAACATCGCCGAGCGGATGCCGCCGCTCTACTGCGAGCGGTTCGAGGTCCGCGGCTTCGCCGAAGGCATCCCCGACTCCGAGACCACGATCGTCCGCTCGAAGACGTACCCGCTGGCCCTGACCGTCACGGTGCCGATCGCGGAGGAGAACCTGCAGTTCCCGCTCCTGCCGCGGCCGAAGGACCTGCCCGTCGCGATCACGGGGTTCGACGCGGCCGCCCGGAAGCGGGCCGAGGCGGCGGCCGCGGCCGCCAGCCCGGACAACCTCGACCGGCTGCTCGAGGCGCCGATGCAGCGGAGCTTCGCGTTCGACCAGGCCACGCGCACGTTCTGGTACCACGCCGGCGATCCGCCGGTGAAGGCACTCACCTGGCGCTACCTCGACGGGCTCTCCGCGTGCGCCTTTCTCTACGACGCGACCGGCGACAGCCGGTACCTCGACAAGGGCACGGCCATGCTCCTCCGCGCGGCGCAACTCTTCCAGCGAGATCTCGCCGCCTGGCGCAAGTTTCCGGTGATCGTCGGCAGCCACGGCATCCTGGGCGGCAACACGCTCGCGCTCGGCTGGGCCACCGGCGGTTTTTCGGCCCCGTTCACGCTCTACCGCCACGGGATGTTCAACGATTTAGACCAGCTGGCCCGCGACATGGACCCCCGGGCCCGCGAGACGATCCTCCGCGACCTCATCGTGCCCGCGGCCGTGCGGATGCAGCAGCACGTCCTGTACTTCAACGCCCAGGCGGTGGTGGACTACCCGATGCTCTACGCCGGTTTGGCGACCCGCAACTGGCCGCTGGTCTCCTACGCCTTCTCCTCGGAGCGCGGGATCGCCAACCTTATGCAGTGGTCGTTCGACGAGGAGGGCTGCTCGCTCGAGGGGCATTACCACGCCTCGACGATCGAGCCGCTGCTGTGGGCCGCGGAACTGCTCCACCGGCAGGGCGTCGATCTCTACGACCGCCGCATGGGCACGATCCTGCACAGCCGGTCGGCCCAGGCCGCCGGCTACCCCTACCGCGGGCCGATCGTGGACTACGTGGACGCGGAGCGGTTTCCACGGGAGATCGTGGCCGAGGTCACCCGGCCCTGCGACGGCCTGCACCTCTCGTCGGGCCTGACGCTGCTCCGCTGGAAGGGGCTGGAGGTCGGCATGAACTGGGGCAAGCAGCTCTACCGCAGCTGTGCCGACCGCTGCGCGCTGAGCGTGACCGTCAAGGACAAGTCGCATCCGCTGGCCGCACTCATGACCCAGCTCGGTGGCGGAACCTACCTCCATTCCTCGCTCCAGCAGAGCGTCATCATCATCGACGAGAGCATGCAGAACCCGGTGTCGGCGCGGGTGCTCGGCGTGGACGTGGATGGCCCGGTGCAGTTCGTGCAGGCGACCAGCGACGCCCACTACCCGGGCACGACGATCACCCGCACGTTCGCGATCGTCGGGCCGCACGCGTTCGCCGTGGACCGGGCGACGAGCAAGGCATTCCGCACCGTGGACTGGATGCTCATGAACGCCGGCCCGCAGGTGTCGCTGCCCGGCATGAAGGAGCGGCCCGGCGGCTTCACCGACAAGCCCGACGAGCCCCACGCCTCGTTCGGGGCGAAACTGCACTCCCCGGGGCACGCGATCGGCACGACGGGCGACACGTGGACCGAGGGGGGCGGGCGGCTCACGATGCTCGGCCAGGCGGGCACGCAGGTGCTCACCTTCCGCCTCCCCGAAACCTGGGCATCCAGCATTGAAATGCAGAAGGCGGGCAAGGCGGCGCTGATGGTGCGCCGCCGGGGCACTGCCCAAACCGAATTCGTCGCCTGTTTCTCGGCCGCGTCGCCGACCCTTGAGCGGGTGCCGGTGAAGACCGCCGCGGGCCGCGACGCGCAGGCGGTAGGCGTGAGGGTCACTCCCCAGGGCGGCCAGCCCTTCCACGTGCTCGTCAACTTCGAGCCCGAGGGGTCAGAGGTCGTGCTCGGCCCGCTGCGCACCGAGGACCGCCTCGCGACCGACTACCGGGAGTGAGCGGGCCGCTACTTTGAGCCTCAGCCGCGTGGTATCGCGAGCGTCACGACGACCCGGCCGGCGACCGTACGATCAATACACGACATCGTGCGTGCCAATGGTGAGTAATACGATTGTCTCAGCGGTGAAGCCGTCGATCTCTTCAACCTTTCCGACTTCGAACACGATTCGCATGCTGTAGGTGACACTGCATGCCCAGCACCCCTGGAGTTCGCCCTTCAGTTTGTGCGATCTCAAGGATGGCGAAAACATATTCGCCTCCAGGAGTTCCACTGCCGCCCGAATGTGCCCGGCAAGTTCGGGATTTTGCTTCACAACGCGTTTCGCCGCCCGACGAAAAGCCGCTGTCACGTACACGTGACGAACTGAACTCTCAGCCATCATCGCCGGAGATCGTCCGCGAGTTCGTCGAGGTCGAGCCGAGTCGCCTTGCCTGCGGCCATTTCCGCTCTCGCTACGCCCACCTCGGCGATGAGTCGCTGCCGATCACGATCAGCCAAACGGCTTCGGATCAGATGAACCAGTTCGACCTGTTCGTCGGGAGTGAGTTCGTCAATCGCATCGAGAACCTCGTCGAATGCCAACTTCCGAATCATGGCCCGCTCCTCACGTTATCCAGGATTGCAATGCACTGCTGTCGCACGCATTGCCAGTAGTGTACAAGTGTGTATTTTCAAGTCAAGACCCAGCGAGCATCTCTGTCCCTTTGGCGGCGGCCTCGACGAGTATTGGGTAGATCGCCGCCCACGCGAACCCGCAGCCACCTGTGCCACGGTATTACACCGCCGCGGTCGGCCGCCCCTCAGGCCCGCGAGCGGTGGGCGGCGATGATCTCGTCGAACGTGCGGGCGAGTGAGATCTCGGGCTTCCAGCCGGGGTAGTCGGCCATCATCCGCCGCAGGTCGGAGTAGTAGCAGATGTGGTCGCCGGCCCGGGCCTGGTCGGAGTAGTCCCACACCATCGCCTTGCCGGACCGTTCCTCGGCCATGCGGAAGGCCTCGAGGATCGAGCAGCTGTTGGCCTTGCCGCCGCCGATGTAGAAGCCGGCCGCCGGCCGCGGGGCCGCGATGAAGCGGGCGATGAAGGCGGCCACGTCGGCCGCATGGATGTTGTCGCGGACCTGCTTGCCCTTGTAGCCGAAGACGGTGTAGCGCCGGCCCTCGAGGTTGCACTTCACGAGGTAGCTCAGAAACCCGTGAAGCTCCACGCCCGAGTGGGCCGGGCCCGTGAGGCAGCCGCCCCGCAGGCAGCAGGTCGGCATCCCGAAGTAGCGGCCGTATTCCTGCACCATCACGTCGGCGGCCACCTTCGAGGCCCCGAAGAGCGAGTGCTTGCAGGCGTCGATGCGGAAGGTCTCGGGGATGCCGTGCGCGTAGGCCGGGTCGGCGTAGTCCCAGCGGGTGTCGAGCTCCACGAGCGAGAGCTCGTTGGGCGCGTCGCCGTAGACCTTGTTCGTGCTCATGTGCACGAACGGGGCCTCGGGCACGGCCCGCCGGGCGGCCTCGAGCAGGTTGAGCGTGCCGACGGCGTTGGTGTCGAAGTCGTCGAAGGGGATCGCGGCGGCCCGGTCGTGGGAGGGCTGGGCCGCCGTGTGCACGATCGCGGTCGG
The DNA here is from genome assembly GCA_046095965.1 of Planctomycetaceae bacterium. GTDB lineage: Bacteria > Planctomycetota > Planctomycetia > Pirellulales > UBA1268 > QWPN01. The sequence continues at coordinate 2,221 of JBJTJO010000166.1, read as the reverse complement.
CCGCACCTCGGCCACGAGCTTCAAAACACCCTCGCGGTCGCGGATGTCGAGCTCGTGGTGCGCGAACGAGCGGAGGCTGGCGGCGAGTCGCTCCTGGGTCCACCGCGTGTCGCCGGCGGGACCGAAGAAGACCGCCCGCTGGTTGTTGTCAACACCGTGGACGGCCCAGCCGGCGGCGTCGAAATGCGTGGCCACCTCGCTGCCGATGAGGCCGGAGGAGCCGGTGACAAGGAGGACGCGGTCGGGCATGGCAGGAGCACCGGGGTGACGGGCGTGGGCGGGCACCGCCCCCCGCGCCGCCGGATTTTCAGCCGCCGGCCCAGAACCCGCCAGCCCTTCACGAATTTCTCGCGAGCGAAAGAAAATCCGGCTTACGAAACCGTATACTCAGGCCGTTGGGAACTTCCGCAGGGATCGACCGCGACCGCACCACCCAGGGGAACGGAGTGCAGCGGGCGCAAACCCCTCAATTGGACTATTCGCCGCCGCACCACGTTCGCCGCATCCTCATCGTCGGCGCCGGCGGATTCGGCCGCGAGGTGCTGCAGTGGGCGCGGGCCGCGTGGGCGGATGACGCGGCGCTCGTCGCCGGATTTTTGTCGCAGAACGCCGATCTGCTCGCCGGGCACGACAAGTCCTTACCCATCTTCGGTGATCCCGCGACGTTCGCCCCGGAGGCGGGCGATGCGCTGCTGCTCGCCATCGGCATTCCCGGCGTCCGCCGCCGCGTCGCGGAGGACCTGCTCGCCCGCGGGGCCGAATTCCTCTCGCTCATCCACCCCACGGCGGTCGTCGCTCCATCCGCGGCGATCGGGGCCGGCAGCATCAGCTGCCCGGGCGCCTTCTTCAGCGACTCGGCCCGGCTCGGGCGCTTCGGTCTCGTGAACTACCACGCCTCGCTCGCCCACGACTCATCCGCCGGCGACTTCACCGTGCTCTCGCCCTACGCCACGCTCGCCGGCGGCGCCCACATCGCCGACGACGTCTTCCTCGGGCTCCACGCATCGATCGGGCCCGGCGTGAGCGTCGGCCCGAGGAGCAAGGTGGCCGCCAACTCCTGCGCCCTCGTAGACATCCCGGCCGACTCGCTCGTTCTCGGCGTGCCCGGCCGCACGAGCCCGCTGCTCGCGTGACCGCTTCCCCGATCGCCCCATGAAGACCGTCTCCACGTTGTGGTCGATCCTCGCACCCGCCGACCGGACGGCTGCGGTCGGCCTCGTCGGGATCATGCTCGTGAGCATGATCCTCGAGATGGCGGGCGTGGGGCTCGTGGTGCCGGTGCTCGGCTTCATGATCGGTGACCGCGCCCCGCTCGCCACGCCCGGCATCCGCGACTGGCTGGGCTGGATCGGCGGCTCGTCCCACGCCCGGCTCGTGGCGATCGCCCTGGCGGGGATCCTCGCGCTCTACGCCTTCAAGGCCGCGTTTCTCCTGTTCTCCGCGTGGCGGCAGGTGCGGTTCGTGTCGCGGGTGCAGGCCGACGTGGCCCGCCGGCTGTTCACTGCCTACCTCACGCAGCCCTGGACGTTCCACCTCCAGCGCAACTCCGCCGAGCTGATCCGCACGATCTCGGAGGTATCCACGCTCGCCTACACCGGCCTCGGCCTGCTGGCCACGCTCGCCGAGGGGCTCGTCCTGGCGGGCATTCTCGGCCTGCTCGTGTGGTTCGAGCCGGTCGGCGCGTTCGTGGTGGGCTGCCTGATGGCCGGTGCGACGTGGCTCCTGGAGGCCACGGTGCGCCGGCGGATGGTCCGCTGGGGCGAGGCGTTCCAGCGCCACGAGAGCCTTGGCTACAAGCAGATGCTCGAGGGCCTGCACGGCGCGAAGGAGGTGAAGGTCCGCGGCTGCGAGCGGCAGTTCATCGACCGCTTCAACGAGCACCGCACCGCGCAGGTGGAGATGCAGGGCAGGCAGTTGCTCTGCAACCAGGTGCCGCGGCTCTGGTACGAGCTCCTCGCCGTGGCGGCGCTCTGCGCCCTCGCGGGCGTGCTCGCGTGGCAGGGCAGGCCGCTGACGGCGATGATCCCCACGCTCGGGCTCTTCGCGGCGGCCGCATTCCGCATGCTGCCGTCGGTGAACCGCCTCGCCTACTCCCTGCAGACGCTGCGGTTTTCGACCGCGACGATCGAGACGATCGCCCGCGAACTGGCCCTCGATGGCGGCGCCGTGCCCGAGGCCGCGGCCGGCCGGCTGCCGTTCGGCGAGGCGATCGCGCTCGAGG
>JBJTJO010000165.1:0-14901 GCA_046095965.1 Planctomycetaceae bacterium | reverse complement strand
GTCTCCAGGCGAAACATCCCCTCCTCGCCGACCCACGACCGCTGCACGGCGCCGTGCTTCACCTCCGGCACCAGCCGCAGCCGGACGTGGTTGTCGGTGTCGGGCCAGATCTGCAGCGCGAAGAGCGCCGTCGCGGCCCGGTAGGTCGCGCCGCCGACGCCCTCGATGCCGTGCTCGAGCAGCACGAGCTCGGCCACGTTCGCGGCGGCGATCACCTCGGCGCGGCGCCCCGGCAGGAGCCGCAGGAGCCGCCGCAGTCCGGCATCCTCGGGCGCAGCGGGATCGACCGCGGCCGCGGGCTCGAGCCGGGACTCGATATCCGCCGGCAGGGTCCCGGCGACCACGCCGGCGCGCAGGCCGTTGGCCTCGAGCCGGCGCCGCAGCGCCGAGTCGAGTGCCTGCTCGTCCACGTGATTCCACAGACCCGGCCCGAACGCCGGGTCGCGGGGATCGTGCCGCACGAAGAGCACCTCGACCGGGATCGTCCGGGGGGGAGGCGACGACCGCCGGGCATCGTCGGCGCGGGGGGGCAGGGCGTGCCGCGAATCCCCGGACTCTGCGGCCATGCCGCCCGTCACCGCGCGCGTGACGGCGGCGCAGCCGGCGGCGCAGAGGCAGGCCGTCGCGAGGATCGCGGCCCGCGCCGCGGCAGGAGGGTTCATCGACGGGACAAATACGTGCGGCGTCGCGCCGCGTCAACGCCGCCGTGCCCGCTTGTGCCGCCTGCGCAGACCGCCCCGGTCACGTCACCCCGCGGACCGCGTTGACGAAGATCGCCAGGCCCGCGCCGGGGGCATCGGGATCGAGGCGACCGGACCATGAGGGGTGCTGCGTGGCGTCGATGAACCGCTCCGGATGGGGCATGAGCCCGAGCACGCGGCCGGTCGCGTCGCAGGCGCCGGCCACGTCGCCGGTGGCGCCGTTGGGATTCGTCGCGGTGCCGTGGGCGTCGGGCGCGTAGCGGAGCACGAGCCGGCCGGCGGCATCGAGCGCCGCGAATTCGGCCGTCGAGCGGACGACGAAGCGCCCCTCGCCGTGGGCCACCGGCAGTTCGAAGGTGTCGAGCCCCTGGAGGAAGACGCAGTTGGCCGGCTCGGCGCGGAGGCTCACCCACCGCGACACGAACCGGCCCGAGGTGTTATGGGCGAGCGCCGCGAGCGGCGCGCGCGTCACGGGGTCGGCGAGCAGGAGCCCCGTCTGCACGAGCACCTGGAAGCCGTTGCAGATGCCGAGCACGAGGCCGCCGCGGTCGCGGAACCGGCCGAGCGTGTCGGCGAGCCGCGTCTTGAGTTCGAGCGCCAGGATCCGTCCGCTCGCGATGTCGTCGCCGTACGAGAAGCCGCCGGGAATGCAGAGGATCTGGCAGTCGTCGGCGAGTGCCGGCTTCTCGGCGAGGGCGCGGACGTGGACGCGGCGGGCGATGCCGCCGGCCCGCTCGAAGGCGTGCGCGGTCTCGTGGTCGCAGTTCGTGCCGGGGGCGCGGAGGACGAGGGCGCGGGGGGCGAGCATGTCAGGCATCTCCTCCCGCGGGCGTGTGCCAGGCGGCGGCGAGCCGCGCGAGCGGCACCCGCTCGGCCGCGCCCGCCGCGCCCACGATCTCGACGACCGGCTCGGCCGTGACCGCGCCGATCCAGGCCCAGGGCACGCCCGCCATCCGCGCCGCGAACGCGTCGGCATCGGCGGGGGCCACGGCGCAGACGAATCGGCCGGGCGTCTCGGAGCAGGCGACGGCGAGATCGCGGGCCGCCGCCGGCACGTCGTCGCCGGCGAACGGCACGGTGCCGAGTTCCAGCCGCGCGCCGATCCCGCCCGCGATCGCCATCTCGGCGACCGCCGCGGCGAGGCCACCGTCGGAGACGTCGTGGCACGCGCGCACGAGAGCGGCTGCGTTGGCCGCGGCGATGGCCGCGCAGGCCGCGCGGAAGGCGGCGACGTCCACTCGCGGCACGGGACCACCGCTGACGACACCCGCCACCTCGGCCTGGCTGCCCGCGGAGTCCGCGCGCGAGGCGCCCACGACCGCGAGCCGGTGGCCCGCGGACTTGAGGTCGGGCGTGAGCACGTGGCGCACGTCCGGCACCTGCCCCAGCGCCGTCGCCAGGAGCGTGGGCGGGATCGAGAGTTCGCGGGGCTTTCCGTCGGGGCCGGTCCACGCGAAGACATTGTTGAGGCTGTCCTTGCCGCTCACGAACGGCGCGGCGAGCGCGATCGAGACGTCGTGGCAGGCGCGGCAGGCCTCGACGAGCGGCCCGAGCGACTCGGGACGGCGGACGTCGCCCCAGCAGAAGTTGTCGAGCAGCGCGATCCGCGATGGATCGGCGCCGGCGGCCACGACGTTGGCCACCGCCTCCACGATCGCGCCGGCCGCCATCTGCCACGGGTCGAGGTCCCCGAGCCGGTGCCGCAGGCCCACGCCGAGCACGATCCCGCGCGGCCGCCCGAGCACGCCACGGACCACCGTGCCGTCGGCCGGTCCCGCGCCGGGGCCGAGCAGCGGCTTGACGACGCTCGCCCCCTGCACCTCGTGGTCGTACTGGCGGATGATCCAGGCCTTGCTCGCCACGTCGGGCAGCGCCAGGATCCGCTCGAGCGCGGCGCCCACGGTCGTGCCGTCGGCCGTCCACCGCGCGGCGGTCGCGGCGGGTCGCACGGATCGCGACTCGAGCCGCTGCCGCGGCCGGCCCTCGTGGAGGAAGTGGCAGTCGAGTTCGCCGGCGACCTGGCCGTGCCATTGCAGCTCGATGCGGCCGGAGCCCGTGAACGTGCCGATCGCCGTGGCCTCGACCCCCTCCGCGGCCGCCACCCGCGCGAGCGCGTCCCAGTCGGCCGGCGCCACGGCGAGCACCATCCGCTCCTGGGCCTCGGAGATCCACGCCTCTGTCGCCGAGAGCCCCTCGTACTTGAGCGGCACGCGGTCGAGGTCCACCGTCGCGCCGAGCGTGGCCCCCATCTCGCCGACCGCGCTCGAGAGGCCGCCGGCACCGCAGTCGGTGATCGCGTGGAAGAGCCGCTGCCGCGAGGCCTCCAGCACGAAGTCGGTGAGGGTCTTCTCGTGGATCGCGTGGCCGATCTGCACCGCGCCGCCGGACTGCGTCTCGCTCGCGCTCGTGAGCTCGATGCTCGAGAACGTGGCGCCATGGATGCCGTCGCGGCCGGTCCGCCCGCCGGCCACGACGACGAGGTCGCCAGGCTGCACGGCCGCCTCCGCGTTGCCCCGCGGCATGATCCCGACGGTGCCGCAGAACACGAGCGGGTTGCCGACGTAGCCGGGGTGGAAGGCGACCGCGCCGGCGATCGTGGGGATGCCCATGCGGTTGCCGTAGTCGCGGACGCCGGCCACGACGCCCGCGAGCAGCCGCTTCGGCGGGATCACGCCCGGCGGCAGCGCGGCTCGCGGCGTGTCGGGCGGGGCGACGCAGAACACGTCGAGGCTGGCGATCGGCTTCGCGCCCAGGCCCGTGCCGAGCACGTCGCGGATCACGCCGCCGAGGCCGGTCGCCGCGCCGCCGTAGGGCTCGATCGCCGAGGGATGGTTGTGCGTCTCGACCTTCACGCACACGTCGTGGTCGCCGTCGAATCGCACCACGCCCGAGTTGTCGCGGAACACGCTCACGCACCAGTCGGCGGGGCCGAGCGCCGCGCGGACCTTCTGCGTGGCCGCGAACACGGTCTCCTTGAGGAGGTTCTCGTAGCGGGCCGGCCCGTCGGGGCCGACGTGGTCCACCGGGCTCGTGAGCGTCTTGTGGCAGCAGTGCTCGCTCCAGGTCTGGGCGATCGTCTCGAGCTCGATCTCGAACGGCGGCCGGCCGAGCACGCGGAAGTGGTCGCGGACGGCCCGCAGTTCCGCGACCGAGAGCGCGAGGCAGCGGTCGCGCGAGAGCTTCATGAGCCCGGCGTCGTCGAGCCCCTCGAGGTCGATCGACTCGCGGACGAAGTCCCACGAGCGGCCACCGGTGAGCGTCGTGATCGTGAGCGGGCCCACGACCACGTCGTGGATCGCCTCGCTGGCGAGGAGGTCCCACGCCAGCCGCCTCGCGTGGGCCTCGGCGAGCGGCGGCAGCCAATACTTCCGCACGCTCCGCACCGCCGTCGGCCGCGCGCCAACGAGTCGGCAGGCCTCGCGGGCACTCTCCGCGGCCGGGTCGGTGACGCCGGCCCGCGGCAGCACGTGGACGACGGTCGGGAGACCGTCGCGGGCCGCGCAGAGTTCCGCATCGCCGGCCGCGGCCGCCACGAAGGTCTCGGTCACCGGGTCGGCGAGCACCTCGCGGGCGAGCCGCTCGACGTCGGCCCGGGACAGGTCGCCCTCGAGGAGCCAGCCGGCCGCGGTCCGTGCGGCCGCGCAGTCGGTGGCGCCGAGCTCACGGGCGCCGGCTACCACCGCGCGGGCGGCGTGGTCGCCCGCCGGGTCGCGCGGCAGGACGTCAACTTCCCAGAGCATCACGACCCTCCTTGGCGGCGGCGAGCAGGGCCACGAGCTTCCGGCGATCCCCCGCGGCCACCGCCGCGAGCAGCTTCTCGATGGCGCCGGCGACCCGCTTCATTGCCGGTCCGAGGGCCGCGGCGTTGTCGAGGAGGATGTCGGCCCAGAGCTCGGGGTCGCCTGCCGCGATCCGCGTGCTGTCGCGCCAGCCGCCCGCCGTGAACCGCAGGGCGTCCGCTGGTGTGGCCGCCGCGAGGGCCGCGGCCACGAGGTGGGGCGCGTGGCTCGTGAGCGCGAGGATCCGGTCGTGGTCCCGCGGCGGCATCACGAACACGGTGGAACCGAGCGCGGCCCAGAAGTCGCCGACCGCCTCGACGTCGGCCGCCGGCGTGCGCGGCCCCGGCGTGACCACCGTCACCCGGCCGGCGAACAGATCGGGCTCCGCGGCCGCCGCGCCGCGGCGGTGGCTGCCGGCGATCGGGTGCGCGCCCACGAACCGGCAGCGGCGCGACTTCCGGCGCCGCTCCCATGTCGCGACGATCGTGCCCTTCGTGCTGCCGGCGTCGGTGACGAGGGTTCCCGGCCGCGCCGCGGCGTCGATCTCGTCGAGCAGTTCCGGAATCGCCGCGACGCCAGCGGCCACCACGACGACGTCCACGTCGGCCACGCCGGCGGCGAGATCGCGGGCCGTCTCGGTCACGGCCCCGGCGTGCCGCGCCGCCTCGAGGCCGGCGGCCGACCGGCCCACGCCGACCACGCGCTTCGCGAGCCGCCGCGCCCGCAGGGCCCTGCCGACCGACCCGCCGATCAGCCCGACTCCGACGATCGCGACGGCGGGCCAGTGTGGTTTCATGGGCGTGGGCGGGGAGCGGAGACGGACGATTTTGTAGCAGACGCCCCGCGTCGCGGCATCCGGCCGCGAAAAACGAACGGTGATTGAGCCTCACGATGCAGTCGGCATGTACTCTGTCCTTCCCCCTCTCCCTTTGGGAGAGGGCCGGGGTGAGGGTGCCTCGGTGACCAACCGCGACGCCCCTGCACCCTCACCCGGCCTTCGGCCACCCTCTCCCACAGGGAGAGGGTTGTTGAAGAGGGCCTTCGGCCTGCTTCTCCTGGGAGGGAGCGGAGTATCAAAAGGTCGTGTCCTGAGACATGTGATGGAGCGATGACACGTTTCAGGCGGTTGCCGGATGGCCTCGTCGCCGATGTGCTCGGCCGCGTGTCGGTCGCGCTGGCCGCGGGCATCGATCCGCGGCGCGCGTGGCGGACCGAGGCCGAACGCGTGCCCGCGCGGTGGCGGCCGGCACTCGAGGCCGTGGCCGCGGCCGTCGCGTCGGGATCGAGCCTCGCCGCCGCCCTTGACGCCGCCGGCGCGGCATTCGGGCCCGTCGTCCGCGGCATGGCCGTCGTGGCCGACCAGACCGGCCGCGACGCCGAGGTGCTCCGCGACGTGTCGGCTGCGGTGCGGCAGGCCCTGCGAACACGGCGCGAGTTCCGCGCGGGGCTCGTGAAGCCGGCGCTCCAACTCGCGGCCGCCGTGGCGGTCGTCGGCGTGCTGATCCTCGTTTCCGGCGGCATCACGGGGCTCGACGGCCGGCCGCTCGACCTCGTCGGTCTCGGCCTGCGGGGCCCGTCGGGCCTGCGCACCTACGCCGTCGTCGTGGCCGCGGGGGTGGCTGCCGCGGCTGCCGCCGCGCCGTTCGTGTCGCGGAGCTGGTCCGACCGCGGGATCGTGCGCCGCGTGGCGGCGCGGATCCCGGTCCTCGGCCCGGCGCTCGTGGCGGCGGAGTCGGCCGCCTGGTGCCGCGCGGCGGCCCTCGCGACTGGTGCCGGCATCGACGCCGGCGGGGTTGCGTGCATCGCCGCGGCCGCCGCGCCCGGGGCGGGGATCGAGCCCGAGACCGTCGAGGCCCGCGTCCGGTCGGGTGCCGACCTTCCGGGCGCGCTCGCCGGCGCCGGCCGACTCGACCGCCGGATCCTCGAGGCCGTGGAGGTCGGGGAACTCACCGGCACGACGCCCGAGGCGCTCGACCGGCTCGCTGCCGGCCTGGAGGAGGAGTCCCGCGCCGGGCTCGCTGCCGCCACGCAGGCCGCGGGCTTCCTGGCGTGGGCCGCCGTCGCCCTCCTGATTACCCTGGTGGTGTTCCGGTTCTTCTCCATCTATGCGGGCCTGATCAACGAGGCGGCCCGCCCGCTGTGACGGCCGGCGCCGACTGGAGCCGCGTCCGGCCGAATGCCGAGATTCACCGCATGGCCATGCCGTTCGCGCCGTCCGCCGTCGTCGGGATCCTCGCGGCCGTCGCGCTCGCGGCCGCGGTCCCGGCCGCCGGTGAGCCCGAGCCCGCCGTTCCCGGCAGCCACGCCGAGCGGATGGCGGCGCTGGGACTCGTGCGGCACGACGGCGCCTGGCGGACGCCGCAGGAGGTCGAGCTCCGCGGCCGCGCGGAACGCGATGCGGCGGCGCGGCGCGAGTGGTCGAAGAAGCTCGAACGCCTGCGGCGCGCGCTCGACCGGGGCGGCGCCTCCGCCGCGGAGGAGATCCGCGAGATCTCGGACCCCTTGGCCGTTCCGGCGCTCGTGGCCGCGCTTCACGCCGACCCCGATGGCCGCGTCCGCGGACTCTACGTGGAGGCGCTCTCGCACGTCCGCTCCCCCGACGCCGCGGCGGCACTCGTCGCCACGGCCCTCGATCACGCCGACCCCGAGACCCGCATCGCGGCGGTCGAGCGGCTCGAGGCGCTCGGCCCCGCGCTCATGGCGCCGGCCTTCGTGGCGGCGCTCGCCAGCCCCGACAACGCGCGGGTCAACCGCGCCGCCGAGGCGCTCGGCCGCCTCCGGGAGCCGTCCGCGGTGGCGCCGCTCATCGCCAGCCTCGAGACGACCCACGTCGTGATGCAGGGGGACGGCGCGGCGCCGGGCTCGACGACGGCGACGTTCACGCCGGCAGGAGGCGGCCTCTCGATGGGGGGTGGACCGAAGCCGGTGAAGGTCCAGGTGCGGAACGACCGGGTGCTCGAGGCGCTGGTGGCGCTCACCGGGCAGAACCTCTCGTGGGACGGCGCGGCCTGGCGGCGGTGGCTCGCCGCACGGGAATGCCCCGACTTCGACCCGCGCCGCGCACCGTAGCCGTCAGGCGGCGCGGCGGCGGCGGGCGAACCAGTCGGGCTCGAGCGCGAGCATCGCCACCCGGTTCTCGAGGTTCGGCCGGAAGACCACGAGCAGGAGCAGCGGCAGATACCAGGCCATGAACAGGCCGCCGTCGTGCGCCTTCCAGAACTGGCTGCCGAGGAGCACGGCCGCGGAGCAGCTCATCAGCGTGCCCAGGTTCTTCGGGGCGGGCCAGATCGCGAACGTGGCCATGAGTGCGATGAACAGGGCCAGCACCGGCAGCCGGTAGACGGGGTCGTGCCCGGGCAGGGCCCAGAAGCCCTCGAGCGAGACCTCGTTGGGAAAGATCCAGCCGAACATCTGCCGCAGTTGGCCGAGGAAGACCGCCGCGTCGGGCGACGTCAGCCAGAGCGCGAGCACGAGCGCGCCCAGTGCCGCCGCCACGCCGAGCGTGAACCGCCGCACACCCCGCTCCCAATAGAAGCTGCACCACAGCGGCAGCAGGAAGACGGGATAGTAGATGGTGCCGATCGCCAGGCCCACGAGCACGCCGGCCAGGACGGGCCGGCGGTAGGCGGCGACCGCCCAGAGCACGAGCGCTCCCGGCAGGCAGTGGTCCACGCGGCCGGTCATCATCGCGGTGGAGGGCAGGAGCAGGTAGAGGACCGCCGCCGCGATCCCCAGCCGCGCGTTCTCGAAGTGCCGCCAGCCGACCGTCACCATGCCGGCCACGATCGCCAGTTGGCAGAGGATGGCCATGATCCGGGCCGTCGTCTCGTGGATCGCGCGGCGGCCCGGCTCGCCGGGCGCGGCGTCCGCGTCGGGGGCCGTCTCCTTGAACAGCTGCCGCGTGGAGATCTCGGGGAGCAGGAACAGGAGGGGGTAGCCCGGCCCGAGCCGGGCGAGCTGATCGGTATCGACGCGCGCCTCGCCGGCCTGGAGGCGGTCGGCGGCCGCGGCCCCGGCGATGTCGTCCCGCTGCGGCGGCCGCACGATCACGTTCGCCAGGAGGAACACGAGCAGCGAGGCGCCGAGGAACACGAGCCCGCCCGTCGTGAGGTTCGGCTCCAGCATCGGCCGGCGGACCATCGTCGAGTCAACGAGCATCCGCACGAGCAGCATGCCGGTCACGGCGAACAGCCAGGCGAAGCCGATCGCCTGGACCGCCGTGCTCGCCTTGAAGCCCCCGTACTCGACGGCCAGGAGTCCGGGCGCCAGGAGGATGAGCCCGACGAGGTCGATGTTCCGCACGCTCCACAGGCGGTTGAACTTGAAGAACAGCGCGATCGCCAGCAACGACGCCAGGTAGAACCAGGTCGTGGGATTGACGCGGTAGTAATGGAAGAGGATGTCGCTCATGCGGCTCGGGCGTCGCAGCGTCGTGCCGTGGCGGCACCGGCCGCCCGCCAGCGGCCGACACAAGGTATGCCGCCGCGGACCGCGGCGAAAGTTGGCCGCCAGGAATCCGCCGCGGCAGACTCGGGAACAAGTCCGTCAGCGCGGGTTGCGGCGGTCGCCGACCGTGGAAAACCTCGGCTTTTCCGCCGGTCGGCCCGGCTGAACACGGGCGGGGATGCCGGTTCCACGGACGGTCAATTCCGGAACGGCCAGATGAGCGGCGCCAGGGCGATCGTGATGACCATCACGAGCAGGTTCAGCGGCCCGCCGAAGCGGACGTAGTCGCTGAACTTGTACCCGCCCGGGCCGTAGATCATGAGGTTCGTCTGGTAGCCCATCGGCGTGGCGAAGCCGCAGCTCGCGGCGACGGTGATCGCCATCACGAACGGGATCGGGTTGACCCCCAGGTCGGCCGCCGCCTGCCAGGCGATCGGGAAGGTGAGCACCGCCGCGGCGTTGTTGCTCATGAGCTCCGTGAACAGCATCGCCACGAGGTACAGGCCGGCGAGCACGAGGTGGGGGTCGTCGCCGGCCCGCGCGATCGTGGCGTGGGCGACCGCCTCGGCGAGGCCCGTCTTCTCCATGGCGCGGGCCAGGCCGAAGCTCGCCGCGATGAGGAGCAGCGACTCCCACTCGATCGCGCGCCGGGCCTCGGTCGAGGAGATGCAGCGGGCGCCGACGACAACGCCCGCCGCCACGAGGGCCGCCGCCACCATCGGCACGAGGTCGAGCGCCGCCGCGAGCACCATCGCGGCGAGCACGGTGCAGGCGATCCAGGCCCGGTCGTGCCGCGGCGGCGTGGCGCCGGCCACCTCGCTGACGAGGTAGAAGTGGCGGCTCGACCGCTGCCGGTCGAGGAAGCCCGGCCCGGCCTCGAGCAGGAGCGTGTCCCCGGGCTCGAGCGCGATGTCGCCGATCTTCATGTTGAGCCGCTCGCCGTTGCGGGCCACCGCGATGACGACGGCGTTGTAGGTGGAGCGGAAGCGGCCCTCGCGGATCGTGCGCCCCACGAGCGGGCAGGTGTTCGACACCACCGCCTCGACGAGCGCCCGCTCGTGCCGCGGGTCGTCGAGCTTGAAGACCTGGTCGGTGGCGGGGCGGAGGCCGCGGATCTTCTGCAGCTCGACCACCGAGTCGATCACGCCCACGAACACGAGCCGGTCGCCCGCCTCGAGCCGCTCGGTGGGACCGACGGCCGGGAGCACGTGGCCACCGCGGTCGATCTCCATGAGATAGAGGCCGTCGAGGTGCCGCAGCCCCGCCTCCTCGATCGTGCGGCCCGCGAGCGCGCTCCCCGGCTCGACGAGCATCTCGAGCGAGTACTCGCGCGGGTCGTCGCCCGTGCTCATGGGCGGCCGCCGGTCCTTGAGCAGGAACCGGCTGGCGAACACGAGGTAGACGAGGCCGGCCGCGAACAGCGGCACGCCCAGCCACGTGATGTCGAACATCTCGAGGGGCGTGCCCCGCTTGCCCGCCACGAGGCCGCTGACGACGACGTTCGTGCTCGTGCCGATGAGCGTGCACAGGCCGCCCAGCACGACGGCGCCGTTCATCGGCATGAGGAGCTTGGAGACCGAGAGCCGGTGCTTCCGCGCCCAGTCGCGGATGGCCGGCACCATGAGGGCCACGACCGGCGTGTTGTTCATGAAGGCCGACACGACGCCGGGCCCGATCATCGTGCGGAGCTGGGCGGCCCCGAGCGAGGTGGGCCGGCCGAGCACGCGGTCCACGATCGCCGCCAGGGCCCCGGTCCGCTCCACCGCCGCGGCCACGATGAACAGCGCCGCGACCGTGATCATGCCCTCGTTCGACATCCCCTTGAGGGCCTCGTCGGGCGTGATCACGCCGGCGGCCAGCAGGATCACCACGCCGCCGATCATCACCATGTCGGGGGCCCGCTGCACGAAGAGCAACAGCGCGAGCGTGACGATGACCACGGCCGCGGTGAGGGCCATCGCCCAGTGGGCCGTGAGCCAGGGAATGACGGCGGCGACGTCCATGCCGGATGGTCCAGGAAGCGGGGGCGGAAACCGCAACATTGGCTCATGCGGCGGGAGCGACGCAAGGCCGATCCGCGGGGCCGGGTTCCGCCCCCGGCCGCCGCCGGGCCCACGGGCCGCCATCCGTGGGTCGTGGGCGGTCGCGGATCACAATGGGGGACGCTGGGGTAGAATACGGGTAAGGTTCATACTTCCTGCCGGCATCCCCATGCGCGTCTCGCGCCCGAACCGCCGCATTTGCCCGTCGCTCATGACGCTCGTCGCCGTCGTGGCGGCGGTCGCGCCCGTGGTGCCGGCGCGGGCGGTGATCATCCTCACGCAGACCGGCTCTGGCAACACGACCGCGCCCGCCGACGACCCCGGCTTCGCCAACGTCGGCTACGCCTACACCGGCCACGGCACCGCGATCTACCTCGGCGAGGGCTGGGTGCTGACGTGCAACCACGTGGGGGGCACGGGCATCGTGCTCGCGAGCGGCACCTACCTGAAGGCCGAGGGCCCCGGCACGGGTTTCTCGCTCGTCAACACGACGCCGGGCACGAACACCTACACCGACCTCTACATGTTCAAACTGGCCACGCAGCCGGTCGGGCTGCCGACGCTCTCGATCGCCTCGTCGATGCCCGACATCGGCGCGCCCGTGACGATGATCGGCGGCGGCCTCGACCGTGGCGCCTTCGAGCAGTGGACGGTCACGACATCGACGACGGGGCCCTGGACCTGGACCCCGGTCGAATCGGGTGGCAACGCGGCGGGCTTCGGCACGCTCGGCACGCGCGCGATCCGCTGGGGGACGAACAACATCTCGGACAAAGACTTCTGGGTGCAGGAGTACTACGGCTCCGGCACGAACGACTACTACGAGATCAAGTCGCTGGCCACCACGTTCAACGGCACGGGGCCCGCGACCGAGGCCCAGGCCGTGCTCTACGACTCCGGTGGCGCGGTGTTCACGAAGGTCGGCGGCCAGTGGCAGCTCGCGGGCGTCATGTACGCGGCGGTCGGATACCCGGACCAGCCGAGCCCGCTCTTCAACGCCGTGTTCGGCGACGAGACCTGGATCGCCGACCTCTCCTACTACCGGCCGCAGATCGTGGCCGCGACCCCCGAGCCATCGGCGGCGATCCTCGCCGCGCTCGGGGTGTCGGGCCTCGTCGCGTCGCGGCTGGCGGCGCGCCGCCGGCGCCGCTCGCGACCTTGATCACCACGTCACCGTCGCTGCGACCTCCGCAGGCCCGCCGCGCATGCGACTCTATCCCTCCGACCGCTGGCCGCTGCCGCTGCCGGAGGGGCATCGCTTTCCGGCCGCGAAGTACGCGCTCCTCCGCCGCCGGCTCGAGGCCCACGCGGCGGCGGGCGCGACCTTCGAGTTCATCGAGCCCCACGCGGCCACCGACGACGAGCTCCTGCGGGTGCACGACCGGGCCTACGTGGGCCGCGTCCTCGCCGGCACGCTCGCCCCCGCGGAGATCCGCCGCCTCGGCTTCCCCTGGAGCCCCGAACTCGTGGCCCGCTCGCTGCGCAGCACCGGCGCCGCGGTGGACGCCGCCGCGGCTGCCCTCGCCGACGGCGCGGCGGCGAGCCTCGCCGGCGGCACGCATCACGCGGGCAGCGACTTCGGCGAGGGCTACTGCGTGTTCAACGACACGGCCGTGGCCGCGCGCGAGATGCAGGCGCGCGGTACCGTGCGCCGCGTGCTCGTCGTGGACTGCGACGTCCACCAGGGCAACGGCACGGCCGAGATCTTCGCGGGCGACGACAGCGTGTTCACGCTCTCGCTCCACGGTGCGCGGAACTTCCCGCTGCGGAAGCATCCCGGGTCGCTCGACGTGGGCCTCGAGGACGGGACGGACGACGCCGCCTATCTCGCCGCGCTCGCCCCCGCGCTCGCCGCGGGCTTCGACCGTGGCCGGCCCGACCTCGTGATGTACATCGCCGGCGCCGACCCCTACGTCGGCGACCGGTTGGGACGGCTCGCGCTCACGAAGGCGGGGCTCCTCGCCCGCGATCATCTGGTGCTCGACGCCTGCCGGCGGCGCGGCGCGCCCGTCGCCATCGTCTGTGGTGGCGGCTACGCGGCCGACCTCGAGGCGGTCGTGGACATCCACGCCCAGACGATGCTGCTCGCCGCCGGGGCGTGAGCGGCCGCCGCGTCGGGCGGCCGGAACCGGGCTGCGCCGCCGGAAACTGTCCGCGGGGCCGCCGCGGCCTCCCGGGCCGCGGTTTGCCGCGGCTCGGGCCCGGCGCCTACCGTTCCCGGCTCTCGGGCGGAGGCCCCCGCGTGGGTCCGTCTCCGGCGTCCCGAGATTCACGTGAAAGGGTTCCTCCGATGGCTCGCAAGATCCTCGTTCGACTGGTTGGGGCGTTCATCTGCATGGCCGCAGTCGTGACGGGATTGGATGCCGAGGCGGGTTGGCGGCACCGCGGCTGTTGCCACAGTTCGTGCTGCTCGTCGTGCTATACCCCGTGCTACTCGTCGTGCTACTCGTCCTGCGGCTGTGCGACCGGGTGCTCGACCTGCGCGTCGTGCTCCGGGGGCTGCGGCTGGACGGTGGTGAGCACGCCGGTCATCGCCTCGGGGTGTTGTGCGGCGGTGGCTCCGACCGCGCCCGCGGCACCGGCGGCGCCCGCAGCCACGGCACAGCCCACGCCCGCGCCCTCCGCCCCCGTGGCGACCGCAGCCCGCTGACCGACCTGCCGGCACGCCGACCGCGGCCCACGGCCGCGTCGGCACCGGGACGTTTCCGACCCCGCGCGGGGATGACTCCGCGCGGGGTCGCCGTCTTTCCGGGGCGGGACGCCAGCCGGTTGGGTTCCGGCCGCGCACGGCCTACGATACGGCGTGCTGCCGGCATGTCGCCCGTGGCACGCGGACGATCCCCGTCGCCGCAGGGCGACTCAAGAAAGGTTCGATTCCATGAGATCTCGGATGTTCGGTATGGCCCTCGTGGCCGCGGCGCTCGCCGTCACGCTGGCCCGGATCACCACCGCGGGTTGCGGCACCTGTGACAAGTCGGTCGTCGAGAACGCCGCGGCCGACGCGTCGTTCAGCACGCTCGTGGCCGCCGTGAAGGCCGCCGGCCTGGCGGAGACGCTCTCCGGCCCCGGCCCCTTCACGGTTTTCGCCCCGACGAACGAGGCCTTCGCGAAGCTGCCCAAGGGCACCGTCGAGGACCTGCTCAAGCCGGAGAACAAGGAGAAGCTCGTGGGCATCCTCACCTACCACGTCGTGCCCGGCACGGTGAAGGCGAAGGACGTCGTGGGCCTCAAGGAGGCCAAGACCGTCAACGGCAAGGCCGCGAAGATCACCGTCACGGACGGCACGGTCATGATCGACGGCGCGAAGGTCGTGAAGACCGACATCACGTCGAAGAACGGCGTGATCCACGTCATCGACGCGGTGATCCTGCCCTGACCCGTCTCGCGCCGCTTTCGGCGAGGAACGCCGGCCGCAAGGCCGGCGTTTTTCTTGCGCCGTCACGGCCGGTCCGGGGTCCGTACGCGCAGCCATGCGGTCGAGCGACCGGTGCCGCGAAGCGCGAGCTGTGCGATGCCGAAGTCGTCGGCGGCCGCCAGCGGCGCCGTTCCCGAAGCCATCTCGCGGGCGGCGAAGATGAGGAGCCCGCGGTCCGCGGCCTCGACCGGCACGCGTTCGAAGTGATGCCGATAGTCCACCGGCAGGCAGAGATACGCGGGCGGACCCGCGTTCGCCGGCCCGCCCGGTGCTCGAGCCCCCGGCGACGCTCGACGGCGGGCCTCGTAGACGCCACGCGGCGGGGCGGCCGCCGGCCCGCCATCCCGCAGCCCCCGGGCGGGCGCGCGCCGGGACGGCGGCGGACCGAGCCGCAGTTCCGCGTCGCCGTCGCCGACGCGGGCGCTGCGCTCGGGTTCGTCGCCCCGGCTCTGCGCGGCGTAGACAGTGAAGCAGGGGCCCGCATCGGCGTCGGCGGCCATCACCGCCACCGGACCCGC
>JBJTJO010000164.1:0-5442 GCA_046095965.1 Planctomycetaceae bacterium | reverse complement strand
CCTGGAAGGTGGCGGGCCAACTCGCGAAGGCCAAGGCCCCCTGCTCGGTGATCATCGTGGACGCCCCGGGAGGCAAGATCGAGGCCATGGACATGTCGCTCGCCACGGGGGCTGTGCTCGAGAAGGCGGGCGTGCCCTGCGCGGGCCACACCGACGACCCCGTCACCGACTCGCGGCTCTTCCTGCGGTGCGCGGCCCTCGGCGTCCGCGCGGGCATGTCGCGCGAGAAGGCCCTCGAGGCCCTGACGCTCGCCGGCGCGCGGATGCTCGAACTCGAAGGCCGGGTCGGGTCGCTCGAGCCGGGCAAGGACGCCGACCTCGTCGTGCTGTCGGGCGACCCGCTGGCCCTGCGGACGAAGGTGCTCCAGACCTGGGTCGAGGGCCGCAAGGTGTTCGACCGCGACGACCCCGAGGACCGCCTGTTCGCCGTCGGGGGCTACGGGGCCGGTCGCGACCAGAAGTCGCAGGCCTGCTGCACCGACGACCGGCTCACGGAGACGAGGTGATGCCCAAGCGACTCTGGAGCGCCGCGTTCCTCGCCCTGGCGGCGCTGGCGACCGCCGCCCGGGCCGCCCCGCCGCCGCTCGCGATCCGCGGCGATGTCGTCCACACGATGGCGGGCCCGGCGCTCGCCGACGGGGTCGTCCTGATCGAGAACGGCAAGGTCGTGCGCGTCGGACCGGCGGCCGAGGTGCCGGTGCCGGACGGCGTCCGCGTGATCCGCGGCACGGTCGTCACGCCGGGCCTCGTCGATGCCCACACGGTCGTCGGCCTCACCGGCTGGCTCAACCAGGAGCAGGACCAGGACCAGCTCGACACGGGCGACCCGGTGCAGCCCGAACTCCGGGCCATCGACTCCTACAACCCCCGCGAACGGCTCGTGGAATGGGTCCGTGGCTTCGGGATCACGACGATCCACACGGGCCATGCCCCGGGCGCCCTCGTGTCGGGCCAGACGATGGTGGTGAAGACGGTGGGCGACACCGTCGAGGCCGCCGCGCTCCTGCCCGCCGCCATGGTGGCCGTCACGCTCGGTGACGACGCCCGGCCCGGCGACGGCAAGAAATCCCCCGGCACGCGGAGCAAGGCCGTGGCGATGCTGCGGGCGGAGCTTCTCAAGGCCCGCGATTACGTCCGCCGCCGTGGCCTGGCCGACGCCGAGAAGAAGGCTGACCGCGACCTGCGGCGCGAGGCGTTCGTGGACGTGCTCGACGGCAAGCTGCCCCTGCTCGTCACGGTGAACCGGGCCACCGACATCGACGCCGCCCTGCGGGTGGCGGCGGAGTTCGGCGTGAAGATCGTGCTCGACTCCGCCGCCGAGGCCTACCTCGCGGCCGATCGCATCAAGGCGGCGGGCGTGCCGGTGATCGTGCATCCCTCGATGCGGCGGGCCGGCCAGGGCGAGACCGAGAACCTCTCCTTCGAGACGGCCGCGAAACTCCGGGCCGCGGGCATCCCGGTGGCCCTGCAGAGCGGCTACGAGGGCTACGTGCCGAAGACGCGGGTGGCCCTCTTCGAGGCGGCGGTCGCCGCGGCCCACGGCCTCTCGACCGAGGAGGCCCTGGCCACGATCACGATCGACGCCGCGCGGATCATCGGCGTGGCCGACCGCGTGGGCTCGCTGGCCCCCGGCAAGGACGGCGACGTGGCGGTGTTCGACGGCGACCCCTTCGAATACACGACCCACTGCACGGCGGTCGTGATCGACGGGAACGTCGTCAGCGAGTCGCCGCGGTAGGCGTGGGGTGCCGTGCATGGCCCACGCCTGTGGCATGCTTGCCTGTGGCGCACGCTTTCCAGCGTGCGAATGTGCGTCATCGCGGCATGCCCCCATTCGCACACCTGGAGGTGTGCGCCACGGGGCGGAGCCACGGCGTCAAAAACACTCGTTGCGCACCTCCTGCGCGATGAGCTCCTTGAGGCGCTGGATCGCCTGCTGCTCCATGGCCTTCGCGTCGCACCAGAACTGCCGCAGGTCGGCACGCCACTCGGCGTTGGCGATGTACTGGTCGTAGCGCCACAGCGCGTCAAGACGCCGGCTGAGTTCGTGGACGAGGTCGTGGTCGTGGTCCGAGCAACCGGTGGTCTCGCCCATGTGGGCCAGTTCACGTTCGGCGGCGAGCGTCGTCATGGATGTCTCCTCGGGTGATGCCGGCCAGGGGCCACCGGCGCGGGACGGCGAGGCGTCCGTGCGGGAACCATGGGCCGCCGCCGTGCGAACCTCGCGACAACGGTCGCACCCGGGCGTGGTCCCGGCAAGCACGCACCGCACGGCGGGCCGGCTGCGGCAGCGGACATTTGTGCGGCCCACGCGGTGGCGGCCCCACCCCCTTGGGCCGGCCGTCCGGGGGGCGTAGGATTGGCTGCGGGGCAGTCCAGCGGCAGGCAGACACGACATGCAGCGCGACGATCATCGCCCCCCGGGCGTCGCCGGATTCTTCGAATCGTTCGATTCACTGGCCCATCTCATCCGGCATCCGTCTTCGCCCGCAGCCGGAAACGGCGGGCCGTCGAACGGGCCGACGGCGCCATCCGGCGAGCCGCTGCCCGCCGAGGCGCTCCCCGCCGGCGGCCTCTATCGGCCGGGCCTGCGGCGACCGATGGCGCTCCTGCACGTCATCGACGACGGCCGCGACGACGGCGAGATCGTGCGGATGCGCGGTGAGCGGCTCGTCATCGGTCGCGGCGAGGCGGATGTCGTCATCCCGCACGACGTGCTGATGTCCCCCCGCCACGCCTGCCTCGAGCGGCTGCCCGAGGGGGGCTGGCGGCTCTCGGACCTCGGCAGCTCGACGGGCACCTTCGTGCGGGTGGAGCGGGCGAAGCTCCGGCATCAGCGGATGATCCAGGTGGGCGCCACGCGGCTGCGCTTCCACGAGGTTGACCTCACCGAGGCCTGGCTCATCGAGGTCTCGCCCACCGGCGACGGCAGCCGCCACGAGTGCCTCGCGCCCCTGACGACGATCGGCCGGGCCGGCTGCACGGTGGCCCTCGACGACCCGTTCATCAGCGACATCCACGCCGTCGTGAAGCGGAAGGCGGGCGGCTGGTCGATCCGCAACCAGGGCGCGAACGGCCTGTGGGTGCGAATCGACGAGCCCATCCCCCTGCCCGACAACGCCCAGTTCCTCTGCGGCGAGCAGCGGTTCGTGTTCGAGCCGCTGGGCTGAGCCCGCCGTGCCCCGCCCGGCCGCCGCTCCGTCAGCCGCCAGCGAGCCACTCGGGCAGGCGCCGCACGCGGCCCTCGGGATCCACGCACACGACCGTGGTCGTGCCCGTGACGACGATCGTCGTGCCGCGGATCACCTCGTAGGCGTGCTTGATGTGGGCGGCCCCCACCTTTTCCACCCGCGTCCGCAGCACGAGCAGGTCGTCGTAGTCGGCCGGCGCGTGGTAGCGGACGGTCGCGTCCGCCACCACCATGAAGAGTCCGGCGTCCTCGAACTCCCGGTAGGTGCGGCCGAGGGCCCGGAGCATCTCGGTCCGCCCGATCTCGAAATAGGTGAGGAAGTTGGCGTGGTGGACGCGACGCTGGCCGTCGGTCTCCTGGTAGCGGACGCGGATCTCCATCTCGTGGACGGCGGACATCGGGACGCCTCGCGGGGTGGCGGACGCGACCGGCGAACGGCGGGGTTCGTTGACCCGGTGCGGGGACGGAATCTATCTTTTCACCGACGTTTCGGGCAGGCGGCGACCGTCCGCCCGGCCCGGCCGTCGGGAGAAAGTGTCACGTGAGCCTCGGCGAGTCGGGATCGAGCGGCATCGGCTTCGCGACGGCGCGGGGCCGCAACTGGCCCACGCTCCGCCAGTTCACGGTGTTCCTCGAGAACCGCGTCGGCCAATTGCTCGAGCTCGTGCGCCGCTTCGACGGCTCACGGGTGCGGATCGTCGCGCTCTCCATCAGCGACTCCGGCGAGTGCGCGTTCGTGCGGTTCCTGCTCAGCCACCCCGAGCAGGGCCGCGAGATCCTCGAGCGGGCCGGGCTGGCGCTCATCGAGAGCGATCTCATCGGCGTCGAACTGCCCGACGACACCCAGCCGCTCCAGCGGATCTGCACGGCGCTCCTGCAGGCCGAGGTGAACATCATCCAGGCCTACCCGATCCTGGTCCGGCCGCGCGGCCGGCCGGCCGTGGCGCTCATGGTCGATAACACCGAGATCGGCCTCGAGACCCTCGGCGGCAAGGGCTTCGCGATGATCACCGAGGGGGATCTTGACGAGGACGCGTGAGTCCGGTCGTCAGCCCTCGAACATGCCGTCGGGCTTGCCCTGCACCTGGCGCACGACGACCTTCTGGATCTGGTCCCACGCGACGGCGGTCAGCGTGACGGTTTCGCCGGGCCCGGCGGTGGCGAACAGGGCGTGGGTGCCGCTCGACCACGCCGGATCGAAGAACTCCGGCATGATCACGCTGCCGCCCGACAGGTGCACCTCGACGATGCCCCCGTGGGCCCGCTCGAGCCACAACCGGGCGACGAGTCGCGCAGTCGGGTTGTCGATCGCATCGATGTCGATCTCCCAGCCCGCGGTTGCGTCCTCCGGCGCGACGCCGAGATCGTCGGCCGGGATGCCCGTGGCCGCCGACGCTTCCGCCCCAAAATCCCATCCCGGGGCGGCCGGGCCAGCCTCCGACACCGGCTCCGGGCCTGCGACCGGCGCGGCAGGGGCCGCGATCGGATTCGGGGCCGCGTGATCGCCGAGGTCAGTCGGGAATTGCAGGCCCGGCACCTCCGCGACGGGCGTGGCTCCGCCGAACGGCTCCGCTTCCGCCGCGGGTTCCGGCTGTAGCTCGAGGCCCGGGGGCGTCGGGATGACCACGCCCACGCCACAGCCGCGTTTCGAGCACTTGCCCCGCTTGCCGGCGAGGGCACGATCGACGGCGATTCGGTGGCCGTTCGCGCAGAAGAACACGATCTTGCCATCGACCAACTTCGGCTCACGAGCCTCCGCGGCGGGCTGCGGCCGCGGCTCGGGCGGCTCGGGCGTGGCGGTCTCGAGCAGGCGGGCGGCCTCCTCGGCCGACAGCACCCGCGTCCGGTCATCGGCCGGCTCCGTCCATGCGGCCACCCGGGCCGCCTCCTCGGCCGACAGGATGCGCGTCCGGTCGTCGGCGGGCTCTGCCAGGGCGGCCAGACGCGCCGCTTCCTCGGCAGTCAGGATTCTCGTCTTGTCTTCCGCCACGGTCGCGCGCCCCGAGCACCGGATTCATCCACCATCGACCGGTGAAAACCTACCTCACGCCGTACCGGTCGCTTCCGCTCCCGGGCTTCCCGGCTTCCTGGGCTTCCTGGCGAAGGCGGGTGCCGGCTGGGTTCGGCGTGAACCGGCTTTCCAACCGTCTCCGACCCGACACCGTCTCCAGTGTACCTCGCCACCGTGGCTTGACGGTGGCAGGCCGCCCTCTGAAACTGCGGTCTTTTCCGGTCCGTCCGACCGGGCGTTC
>JBJTJO010000163.1:0-35741 GCA_046095965.1 Planctomycetaceae bacterium | reverse complement strand
ACGTGTTCATCGGCAACGGCGTCAGCGAACTGATCATGCTGGCGATGCGGGCCCTCCTCAACCCGGGCGACGAGGTGCTCGTGCCGAGTCCGGACTACCCGCTGTGGACCGCGAGCGTGGTGATCCACGGCGCCACGGCGGTGCACTATCCCTGCCGGCCGGAGCGGGGCTTCGTGCCCGATCCCGCGGAGATCGAACGGCTGATCACGCCGCGGACCCGGGCGCTGGTCGTCATCAACCCAAACAACCCCACCGGTGCGGTCTATCCGCGCCGCGTCCTCGAGCAACTCGCGGACATCGCGGCGCTGCGGCACCTCGTGCTCTGCACCGACGAGATCTACGACGAGATGCTCTACGACGAGGCGGAGTTCGTGCCGCTGGCGGCGCTCGCGGGCGGGTCGCTGTGCCTGACGTTCGGGGGCCTGAGCAAGGTGTGGCGGGCCTGCGGGCTGCGGGTGGGGTGGCTCGTGTTCTCCGGCGAGCGCGAGCACGCCCGCGACTACCTGCAGGCGGTCGAGCTGCTCGCGTCGCTGCGGCTCTGCTCGAACGTGCCGGGGCAGTACGCCGTGCAGACGGCGCTCGGCGGCCACCAGTCGATCTTCGACCTCACGCGTCCCGGCGGCCGGCTGCATGCGACCCGCGAGGCGCTCCTCGGGGCGCTCCGCCGCAGCCGCTGGCTCTCGGCCCAGCCGCCGCAGGGGGCGATGTATGCCTTTGTGCGGGTCCACGCCGACCGCCTGCCGGGGGGCATGGCGGCCTTCGACGACCAGCGGTTCGCGCTCGACCTCCTCGAGCGGAAGCACGTGCTCGTGGCCCCGGGCTCGAGCTTCAACGTCCCCTACCGCGACCACTTCCGCGTCACGCTCCTGCCCGACGCCGACCAGATGACCGACGTCCTCGGCCGGATCGAGTCGCTCCTCGACGAATACGCCGCCGCGTGACGAGGCGGTTGGGCGGGTTGATGCCTGAGGATCGAGCGTGATCCGTACAAGGCCGGGATGACGGAACGGGGGCGCATCGCGAACCCGCAACAGACCGTGCGGCCGCCGGGGCGCGGATGGTACAACGGCTGGCATGAAGGTCACCCGTCCCGGAACCGAGCCCGCCACCGGACCCGCGCCGACCGCACCCGTGCGGCCGGTGGCGGCGTGGCTCGCCGGGCGGATCGGCTGGGATGCCTACGCGGCCGTCGCGGAGCGGCTGGCCTGGGAGGTGTCGGAGCCCGGCGGCCGGTGCCCGACGCTCCTCGTGTGCGAGCTCGAGCCCGCGATCACGATCGGCCGGCTCGGCTCGCGGGCCGACGTGGCGCTGGGTGACGACGAGGTGCGGGCCAGGGGTTTGGCGGTCCGGTTCACCGGCCGCGGCGGCGGCGCCGTGCCGCACGTGCCCGGGCAGGTGTGCGTGGCGCTGTTCGCGGCGCTCGAGGATCTCGGCCTCGCGCCGCACGACGCGGGCGGCCTCGAGGAACGCTTCACCGCCGGCCTCGCTGCGGCGCTCGCGCAGGTCCGCTGCGGCCCGGTGCGGGTGCCGGGCGTGCCCGGCGTCTTCGGCCGCACGGGTCTGCTCGCGGCGGTGGGGCTCGCCGTGCGGCGGGGAGTCGCCTGCCACGGCGGGTTCGTCAACATCTGTCCGGCGCCGGACCTGTTGCCGATGGTGCTGGCGGTGCCCGCCGCCTGCCGCGGGCCCGACGTGCCGACGACGACGATGGGCTCGATCGAGGCCGAGTTGCAGCGGCACGTGCGCCCGCAGGACGTCCGCACGGCGCTCGTGCACGCCCTTGCGGCGGCGTTTCGCTTCCCGCGGACGCTCGTGCACTCGGGCCTGCCGGTGCCGGCGCCGGTGGCACGTCGGTCCTCGGAGGTGACCAGCCATGTCGGATGAGACGGTCGCATCCCGCGCCGCGACGGTCACGCTGCCCGTCGTCTCCATCGATCCGCCGACCGTTCCGCCACCGTCGCGGCGGCTGCCGCCGTGGCTCCGCCAGAACCTCGCGCCCGGCGGCGGCCACGCGGAGACCGCCCACCTGATCGCCGAGCTCGGCCAGGAGACCGTCTGCTCGTCGGCCAAGGGCCCCAACCGGCTCGAGTGCTGGTCGCAGCGGACGGCGACCTTCATGATCCTGGTCAACGACTGCACCCGGCCCGGCGGGTTCTGCGCCGTCCCCAAGGGCAAGACCGAGGCGCTCGAATTCGACGAGCCCGAGCGCGTGGCCGAGGCGGCGCGGCGCCTGGGCCTGATGCACGTCGTGATCACGAGCGTGACCCGCGACGACCTGCCCGACGGCGGAGCCGCACACTTCCGCCGCACGGTGGAGGCGGTCCGGGCGGCGACGGGCGCGACGATCGAGGTCCTCGTCCCGGATTTCATCGGCAAGGAGGGGGCCCTGGAGGGACTCATGGAGGCCCGGCCCGAGGTCTTCAACCACAACACCGAGACCGTGCCGCGGCTCTACCGCACCGTCCGTGGCCGCAAGAGCGTCTATGCCTGGACGCTCGAACTGCTCGCCGCCGCGAAGCGGCTCGTGCCGACGACGCGGACGAAGAGCGGCCTCATGCTCGGCCTCGGCGAGACCCGCGACGAACTCCTCGACGTGTTCGCCGACCTGCTCGACCACGGCGTGGACTACCTCACGCTCGGCCAGTACCTGCAGCCGACGCTCGATTCGCTGCCGGTCGAGCGCTACGTGCCACCGGAGGAGTTCGCCGAGATCGGGGATCTCGCGCGGGCCATGGGCTTCCGCAAGGTGGCCTCCGGTCCGCTCGTGCGGTCGAGCTACCATGCCCGCGACATGGCCGAGGACGGCCGGGTGGCCTGACCGGTTTTCGCGCTGCATGGCACTTGCCGGCCGCGGGTCCGTGGCGGATGATTGCGGGTCTTGAGAGTCGGCCCGTCACCCCCCAGGAATCCCGTGCCCATGGCCACGTCCAGCGTCCCCGGCCTCGATCGCGTCCGTGAGTTCTTCACGACGGCGGAACGGAGCCTGCTCGAATCGACTGCGGGCAAGGCGATCCTGGCGACCTCGCGCACGCAACTGGAATCGAAGCTCGCCAGGGCGCGGGCCCTCCGCGACAAGTGGCGGGATCTCCACGCCGCGCAGGCGCGGACGACGAAGCGGTCGGCCGGCGCCGCCGCCGCGGCCAATGCCCGCAGCCGCGAGAAGTCGGCGATGTTCACGGCTGCGGTCGAGCGGCTCCAGGCCCGGCTCGCGATTCTCGACCGGGCGCCGGCGGCCGGCCGGCCCAAGGCGGGGAAGACCACGAAGGCGTCGCGCCGCGCGGGCCATCGCCTCACGCGGGCGAGCGTGAAGGAAGAACTGGCGGCGAAGACGGCCGGCATCAACCGGGGCCGCGTGGCGAAGCCCGCCGGCCGCACCCCGCCGCCGGCCGCTGCGCCGGCCGTGCCATCCCCTCCGGCGCGCTCGGTGGCGGCGGCCGCCAAGACCGCGGCCGCCAAGACGATGGCCCGCACGAAGCGCCGCGTGGCGCGGCCGGCCGCCACCACGAGCACCGTGGGGAGCGGCCAGGCCCTGCGGTTCGACGTCACGCAGCAGCGGTCCGCGAAGGCGTCGGCCACGGCGGCGCGGCTGAAGCTCGACGGCCGGCTGACGCGCCGCGGCGGACACACGGTGTCGTCCGGCAAGCGGCGCCAGGCCGCCCGCGACCGCCGCGGTCGCTGACCGTCCCGGGCCGCGGAGACTCGGCAGCGATGGGCGGCCGGCCCGACATCTCGCTCATCGTCAACACGTTCCGGAAGCCCGGGCATCTCGCGCTCGTGCTCGAATCGATCGCCCGGCAGGAGGGCGTCGCGGGCCGCTTCGAGGTGGTCGTCAGCGACGACGGCTCGACCGACACGACGCAGGATGTCGTCGAGGCCTTCGCGGCGCGGGCCCCCTTTCCCGTCGCGTTCACCACGCTGCCCCACGACGGTTTCCGGCTCGCCCGCACCCGCAACCAGGGCGCGCGGCTGGCCGTGGGCCGGGCGCTCCTGTTCCTCGACGGCGACTGCGTGCTCCCCCGGGACCACGTCGCGGCCCACCTCGACCGGCTCGCGCCCGGCCGCGCGCTGCTGGGATTCTGTGCGCGGCTCGACGAGGCGGTGAGCCGGTCGCTCGACGTCGCCGATCTGCGCCCCGGGACGATCCGCCGCCTCGTGCCGCGGGCCGAACGGGCCGCGCTCGCGGCCCGGCACCGCAAGGCGACGTGGCATGCCGCGTTCCGCCACGCCACGAAGCCGCGGCTCGCCGGCGGCAACTTCAGCGTCTGGCGGGAGGACTTCGCGCGGGTCAACGGCTGCGACGAGCGGTTCGTGGGCTGGGGCCAGGAGGACGACGACCTGGGCCTCAGGCTGCGGGCGTCGGGCGTCCGCCTCGAGTCGATCCTCGATCGCACCTGGACGCTGCACGTCTGGCACCCGACCGATCCCTCGGCCACGGCTCGCTGGCGCGACGGCACGAACGTGGCGTATTTTTCCCGCCACGGCCGGCTCACGGCCTGTCGCCACGGGCTCGTCCACCGTGCGCTTCCCGACCTCGCCTGGCGGTTGCCAGACGACCTCTTTGCCGGCGAGATCGGCCGGGACGTGGCGGCGGCGATCGGGGCGACGGCGGCGCGGGAGCGATCTGCGGAAGGACCATCGCGGCCGTCGGCCCGGCCCGAGGTCGATCTCGTCGTCCGCCCCGGCGCGGGGGAGTTTCACGGCCCTGCGGAATGCCGGCTGCTCGTGGCGGCGACGGCGCAGCGCGGAGGGCGGCGCCCCGCGGACCGGGCCGCCCGGCTGGCCGACGTGCACCTGGTCGCGGCCGCGGACGACCGACCGCTCGCCGAACGGCTCGCGGCCGCCCTCTGAACGCCGAAGCGGGCCGCGACGCCGCTCGCGGATCCTCAGGCGTCGTAGTAGAGGCAGAACTCGTAGGGATGCGGCCGCTGGCGCATGGCGGTGATCTCCTTCTCGCGCTTCCACGACACCCAGGTCTCGATCACGTCCTCGGTGAACACGTCGCCGCGGAGGAGGAACTCGCGGTCGCGGTCGAGCGCATCGACCGCCTCGGCGAGCGTGGCCGGCGTCAGCGGCACGTGGCCCAGCTCCTCCGGTTGCATCTCGTAGATGTCGCGGTCGAGCGGCGGGCCGGGGTCGATGCGCCGCTGGATGCCGTCGATCGCGGCCATGAGGATCGCGGCGAAGGCGAGGTAGGGATTGCACGTGGGGTCCGGGCAGCGGAACTCGATCCGCTTCGCATCCGGGCTCGGGAAGTACATCGGGATCCGGCAGGCCGCGGACCGGTTCCGCTGGGAGTAGGCGAGGTTCACCGGCGCCTCGTAGCCGGGCACGAGCCGGCGGTAGCTGTTGGTCGTCGGGTTCGAGATCGCGAGGATCGCCGGGGCGTGGTGGAGGATGCCCCCGAGGGCATGAAGCGCCGTCTCCGACAGCCCGGCGTAGCCGGTGCCGGCGAACAGCGGCTGCCCCTCCTTCCACAGCGAGAAGTTGGTGTGCAGGCCCGAGCCCGCGTCGCCGAGAATCGGCTTGGCCATGAAGGTGGCGGTGCGGCCGTGCCGCCGGGCGACGTTGCGGACGATGTACTTGTAGAGGCACATCTGGTCGGCCATGCGCACCAGTTCCTGGTAGCGGACGTCGATCTCGCACTGGCCGGCCGAGGCCCGCTCGTGGTGCTGGGCCTCGACGTCGATCCCGCAGTGGATCATGGCCTGCACCATCTCCGTGCGCAGATCGACCAACTGGTCCAGCGGCGGGCAGGGGAAGTAGCCCTCGCCGTAGCGCACCGTGTACCCGAGGTTCGCCTTGTCGGCCCGGCCGCGGGCCCACTCCCCCTCGGCCGACTCGACGTGGAAGTAGCCCTCGTGGGCGTTCTGGTCGAACCGCACCCCGTCGAAGACGAAGAACTCGGCCTCGGGGCCGATGAAGCAGGTGTCGGCGATGCCGGTGCCGCGGAGGTAGGCCGTGGCCTTCCGGGCCACGTTGCGGGGATCACGGGAATAGGCGTCGCACGTGATCGGATCTTGGATCATGCAGATCATCACGAGCGTCGGGATTCGTGCGAACGGGTCCACGAACGCGGTGTCGGGCACCGGCACGAGGAGCATGTCGCTCTCGTTGATCGCCTGCCAGCCGCGGTGGCTCGAGCCGTCGAAGCCGAGGCCCCGCTCGAACGTGGCCTCCCCGAGCTTCGTGACCGGGATCGTGAAGTGCTGCCAGGTGCCGAAAAAGTCGGTGAACCGCAGGTCCACGGCCTTGACTTCCTTCTCGCGGCACAGCGCGATCACTTCTCGTGGCGTCATCACCGGGGCTCCCTCGGGGGCAGCATGATACCCGTGCGGCCGCGGACCGAAGGTCGCCGGGCGCCTGCTTTGTTCCCGATGCGGGCCGCCCGCGGGGCTGCTTACGAATGCGGCAGCCCTGCATGGTTCGCTTGCTGTCAGGCGCCGCAAACGGGTGCGTGGAAGTCATTTTCGCGATCGCAGAACATGACTTTTTTGACCCCCTCGGTGGCTCCTAGAGCCTGCAAAAAAGGCACCTGCTGCTTGTGTGCGCGATTTCCACAGATGCCGTCGATGAATTCCGGCACCATTACGGCACGCCGTTTGCGAGGTGGGAATTTAGGCGGTTTGGTGCCCGGTCTCATGGCCGGCGTGCCATGCGCCGCCGTCGTGGACGAATGGAATTTTTCCTGCAACGAAGGTGGAGCGCACGATGCGTACGAGCCGGCGGATCTCGAGCGTGGTGGCGATGGCCGTGGCCCTCGTCCCGGTGGTGATGGGGAGCGCGGCGTTCGCGGATCCACCTGATCCGCCCTTGATCGGCGACGGGACGATTCGGAATCTCTACCTGGCCGCCGACACCGTGTGGGTGCTCGTCTGCGGCATGCTCGTGTTCTTCATGAACCTCGGCTTCGGCTGCGTCGAGTCGGGCTTCGCCCGCGCCAAGAACTGCGTCAACATCCTGTCGAAGAACTTCGTCGTGTTCGCCGCGACCGTGATCGGCTTCTGGCTGATCGGCTGGGATCTCATGTTCGGCACCGACGCCGGCGGGTGGATCGGCCAGTCGGGCACGTGGATGGTCGGCGGCTTCAAGCCGGACATCGACAACAGCCCGATGATCGGCGACCAGTACAAGGGCGTCTATCCGGCGATCAACTGGGCCAGTGTTCCGCTGTTCGCGAAGTTCTTCTTCCAGCTGGTCTTCGCCGGCACCGCCGCCACGATCGTGTCGGGCGCCGTGGCCGAGCGGATCAAGTACCACTCGTTCATCATCTTCAGCTTCCTCATGGCGCTCGTGATCTATCCCGTCTCCGGCCACTGGGTCTGGGGCGGAGGGTTCCTCGGCCAGAAGGGATTCTGGGACTTCGCCGGCTGCACGGCCGTGCACTCGGTCGGCGGCTGGGCGGCCCTCACCGGGGCGATCATCCTCGGGCCGCGGATCGGCAAGTATGGCGCCGACGGCAGGCCCCGGGCGCTGCCGGGACACAACATGACGGCCGCCTTCATCGGCTGCCTGGTGCTCTGGTTCGGCTGGTTCGGGTTCAATCCGGGCAGCACGATGGGCGTGGCCGGTGACGGCGGCGTCGGTGCCGCGACCGTCGCCGTGAACACGAACTTCGCCGCGGCCGCCGCCACGCTCACGGCCACGCTCACGGCCTGGCTGCTCCTCGGCAAGCCGGACATCGGCATGACGCTCAACGGCTGTCTCGCCGGGCTCGTCGGCATCACGGCGAGCGCCGCCTACGTGACGCCGGCCGCGTCGGTGCTGATCGGCGCGATCGCGGGCGTGCTCGTCGTCTTCTCCGTCCTGTTCTTCGACCGCGTCAAGGTCGATGACCCGGTCGGTGCCACGAGCGTGCACCTGGTCTGCGGCATTTTCGGCACGCTGTGCGTCGGCCTGTTCACGGCGACCGACCTGTCCGGGAGCGTGCTGAGCGGTCCGTTTGGCACCTCGAACTGCGGCGGGCCGAAGCCGGGGCTGTTCTACGGCGGCGGCGTCGAGCAGTTGTGGATCCAGTTGATCGGCGTCCTCGCCGTGGGTGCGTACGTCGTGCCCGTGTCCGCGATCTGCTGGCTGCTCATCAAGGCGATCGTGGGCCTCCGGGTGTCGCCGCACGAGGAAATCGAGGGGCTCGACATCGGCGAGCACGGCAACGAGGCCTACCACGGCTTCGTCATGGTGCGGACCGAGTAATCACCGACCAGAAGGGTGCCCCGCGCCCGGGAGTAGCGCTCCGCCTCGCTCTCCCGGGCCGGGGCCATCTGGCGACGATGCGCCGGGTATTGGCTTCCTGGGCTCTGCTGGTGGTCGGGGTTGCGGATGATTCCGCTACCCGGTGGGTTCCTCCTCGAGGCCGTGCTCGAGGAGCTTCTTGCGGAGCGTGTTGCGGTTGATGCCCAGCCGGGCGGCGGCCTTCAGTTGCACGCCGCCGCAGGCGGCGAGCATCTGGGCGATGAGTTCACGCTCCACGCGGCTCACGACGCGGTCGAAGAGGGTGTCGTCGTCCGGGGCCGACGTGGCGAGCCCCGGCTCCACGAGCTCGCGGGCGAGGCTGTCGAGGTCACCACCACGGCCGGGCAGCGGCGGCGCCGCCGATCGCTCGCCGCGGATCGTCGGCGGGAGGAGGTCGGCCGTGATCTCGTCCGCGGGCGCCATGACGACGCAGCGCTCGACGACGTTCTGCAGTTCGCGGACGTTGCCGGGCCAGTGGTAGCGGGCGAGGGCCTCCGCGACGGCCGCTGTCACCCGGGTCACGCTGCGCTCGTTGGCGCGGTTGTAGACGTCGAGGAAGTGGGCCACGAGCGGCGGGATGTCGCCGCGGCGGGCCCGCAGGGGGGGCAGCACGATCGGCACGACGTTGAGCCGGTAGTAGAGGTCCTCGCGGAACCGTTCGCGGGCCACCTCGTCGAGCAGGTCCCGGTTGCTCGCCGCGATCACGCGGGTGTCCACGCGGACGGTCTCGGTGTCGCCCACCCGCTCGAACTCCCGCTCCTGGAGAACGCGCAGGAGCTTCACCTGGAGCTTGGGCGAGGTGGAGTTGATCTCGTCGAGGAAGATCGTCCCGGTGTGGGCGGCCTCGAAGCGGCCGGCCCGGTTGGCCACGGCGCCGGTGAAGGCGCCGCGGACGTGGCCGAAGAGCTCGCTCTCGAGGAGGCTCTCGGACAAGGCGCCGCAGTTGACGCGGACGAACGGGCCCGTGCCCCGCGGCGAGAGCGCGTGGATGGCGCGGGCGACGAGCTCCTTGCCCGTGCCGGTCTCGCCGAGGAGCAGCACCGACGCGTTCGAGGCGGCCACCCGCCGGGTCGTCGCCGCCACCTCCAGCATGGCGACGCTCGAACCGACGACGCCCTCGAGGGGCGGCGGCTGGGCGTCACCGGGGCCGGGCTGCTGCGGCATCGAGGGAGGAGGCGGCTGGGGGCCGACGCGGCGTCTCGATCACGTCGATGATGGCGCCGGAGGCGCGGCGGACGGCCGCGTCGGTGTCGGCAGTGTACTGGACGAGCAGTGTTCGCAGGTCGCTCCGCTCGAGGAGCGGGCCGTACCGCTCCACGCTCACGGCGAAGGCCGCGAGCGCCAGTTCCCGGACGGCGGGGGCGACCGCGGCCCGCGTGGCCTCCGCAGCCAGGGCCTGCTGGGCCGCCGGGCGGCCGATCGTCGAGAGCAGGGTCGTCGCGGGCGCGGCGAGGTCCGGGTCGAGGACCGCCAGCCGCGCCGTGTCGAGCGCGGTGGAGACGTCGTGGCCGCGCCGGCCGAGCCGGGCCAGCAGCGCCAGGGCCGCACGGGCCCGTGCGAACCGCGCCGCCCGCGCCGCCTCCCGCGCGGCGGGATCGACGGCCGCGGGCCCCGCGGTCCGCGCCAGGGCGTCGGCGAAGCGCGGCGGCAGGAGCATCGCGCCGGTGTCGGCGTCGGTCGTGCCCGCGAAGAAGCTGTCGAGGCCGTCCACGATCGCGACACAGGGCTCGTCGCGGAAGGCGAGGATCTGCCGCTGCAGGAAGCAGCCCCGGCCGTCGTCGTCGAGCGGATCGACCACGACGAGCACCGGCGGCTCCCCGCCGACACCCTGGTTGCGGAGGAACTCCACGGTCTCGAGGGCCGTCGGCCGCACGAGCCGCGCGGCGACGATCACGAGGACGGTGTCGGCGGTCGCGCGGGCCGCCAGGATCGCGTCGCGGCCCGTGGAGACGCGGACCGTGCGGTACCCGAACCGCGAGACGCCCGCGGCCACCTGCTGCGCGCGCGCCACGTCCGGGTGCGCGACGATCGCCACGTCGTCGCCGGTCGCGGTGGCGGCGTGCGCGAGGATCTCGACCATGCGGCTCGAGCCCGGCCACGGCGGGTCGCCGGCGGCCAGGGCCAGCGTCCGCGCCGCCGCGAACTGGAGCGCCGGATCGGGCACGGCGAGCGCATGCACGAGCGGCTTGCGGACGGCGACGGCCGGGGGTGCCTCGGCTTCCTTCCCGGCCTCCGGCCCGAGCGCCGCCGCCACGGCGGCCGCCGCCTCCCACATCCCGCGCTCGACGGCAAGCTCGAAAACCTCCGCGGCGATGTCGGACGAGAAGCCGTCGGGCGGGGTGAGCGCGGCGCGGAGCGGCTGGCGGCCGATCCGTTCGACAGCGGTCGCGGGCTCACCGGCGGACACGAGCAGGGCCTCGACCTGGGCGAGCAGCACGAGCCGCACCTGGTCCGGCTCCTCCGCCCCGAGCGCCGCGAGGTCGCGGGCCAGGTGCACGGCCTCGAGAGCGCGGGCGGCGCGCGGCGGGAGCCGCGCCGGCGCGGGCCGCCCGGCCCGCGGATCCCACATCCACGAGTCGATGGTGCCGGTGACGGAACCTCCGAACGCGGCGGCGGCGCCGGCTGGATCGGCCACGGGCTCGAGCAGAAGGTGGTCGGGTTCCGGCAGGCCCGCGGGCGCGAGCAGCTGATCGAGGCGCGCGGCGATGCGGGCCGCTGCGACCCGCGCCGCCGGCGGTCGCTCGAGCCCGAGCGCCGCCAGTGCCGCGGCCCGGGCCGCGGGCGACGCGTCGGCGACGGTTGCCGGCGCGAGGAGGAACTCGGCGACCTCGGCCACCGGGCCCGTGGCCGCCAGCGCGTCGATGACCGCGGGCCAGCGGTCCACGTCGTCCGAGGCCAGCCACGCCAGCAGCGGCTGCCGCGCCGCCGGGCCCAGGTCGGCCAGCAGCGCCCGCGCGAGGTCGCGGGCCCGCGGGTCGGGAGCGCGGCCGAGGACGTCCACGAGCGCGGGGACCGCGTCGAGACCCGCCCGTGCCAGGGCCTCGACACCAGCCCTGCGCTCGGCCCCCGAATCGCTCGCCAGGGCGGCCGCCGCCGCCGCCAGCCGGCGCGGATCACGGCGGCGCAGGGCCGCCGCATCGCGGATCGCGCCCACCACCTCCGTCACCTTCGGCTCCTGCGTGGCGAGCGACCGCTCGAGCCGCGCGAGGCTCGCGGCGTCGAAGGCATCGCCCAGATCGGCGAGCAGGTCCGGGAGCCGGTCACCGGCGGCGCCGAGGGTGGCGCCGAGTCGCCTGAAGTAGTCGCGGGCGGCGTCGGTGGCGTCCACCTCGGCGGCGCGGATCGCCGCCTCGAGCAGGTCCGCCGGCGCGGTCCGGCGCGGGAAGGCGAGCGAATCGACGACGGCCTGCTGCAGGGGATCGAGGCCGCCGTCCTCGGCACGTGCCGCGAGGGCGGCCGCGGACACGCAGGCGGCCAGCAACGCCGCGCGGATGGTCTTCGTCACGGCCTGGGAATCCCCGACTCGACGGTCAGGTGCCCGCGGCCCCGGCCCCCAGCCGGTCGCGCCACCCGGCTATCTGTTCGGCAACCGCCGCGGGCGCCGTCGATCCGAAGCTCCGCATCCGTTCAACTGCCCGGGAGGCGCCCAGAGCATCCCGCAGGCCGGCGTCCCAGCCGGCGTAGTCGCGAGAGATTTCCTCGTCGGCAAGCTCCGCCAGGGAGACCCCGCGCTCGAGCGCCCGGCGGACCAGATGGCCGACGGTCTCGTGGGCGGTCCGCTGCGGCACGCCCCGGGCGATGAGGGCCTCCATGAGACTCGTGGCGTCGAGGTGGCCGCGGTCGATCGACGCGGCGATCCGCGCCCGGTCGAACCGCGTGCCGGCCACGAGCGGCGCGGCGACACGGAGCACGCCCTCGAGCGTGTCGATCGAGTCGAAGATCCGCTCCTTGTCCTCCTGGAGGTCGCGGTTGTAGGCCGTCGGCAACCCCTTCAGGAGCACGAGCAGGGCCTGCACGTTGCCGATCGCCCGCGCGCTCTTACCCCGCGCGAGTTCGAGCACGTCGGGATTGATCTTCTGCGGCATGATCGAACTGCCCGTGCAGAAACCCTCCGGCAGCAGGAGAAAGCCGAACTCCTGCGTGCTGTAGAGGATCCACTCCTCGGCCCACTGCGAGAGGTGCACCGCGGCCAGCGCCAGCACGACGGCCAACTCGCAGGCGAAGTCGCGGTCGCTCGCCGCATCGAGGCTGTTGGCGGCCACGCCCTCGAAGCCGAGCGACTCCTTCACGTGGTCGCGATCGATCGGCAGGCTCGTGCCGGCGATCGCGCCACTGCCGAGCGGCAGGACGTTCGTGCGCCGCCGGCAGTCGGCGAGCCGGTCGCGGTCACGCGCGAATTTCTCGCACCAGGCGAGGAACTGGTGGGCCGCGAGCACCGGCTGCGCCCGCCGCAGATGCGTGTAGCCCGGGATGACGAGATCCCGCTCCCGCTCGGCGAGGCCGAGGAAGGCCCGCTGGAGGTCGGCGAGGCCCGCGTCGATGCGGTCGATCGCCCGGCGGCAGTAGAGCCTGAGGTCGGTCGCCACCTGGTCGTTGCGGCTCCGCGCCGTGTGGATCTTCCGCCCCGTGTCGCCGAGCCGCGCCGTGAGCGCCGACTCGACGTGCAGGTGGATGTCCTCCTTCGCGGCCGTGAACTCGAAGCGGCCCGCCCGGATCTCGGCCCGGATCTCCTCGAGGGCCTGCGCGATCGCGTCGGCCTCGGGCACCGCGAGCAGGCCGCACGACGCGAGCATCCGCGCGTGCGCGATCGAGCCGTCGATGTCGTCATCGGCGAGCCGCCTGTCGAACGAGACGCTCTCGGAAAACGCCTCGACCCGCGGGTCGGTGGCCTCGCGGAACACGCCCGCCCAGGCCTTCTGTGGCTGGGGGCCGGTCGCGGGCTGGCCGGGGCGGTGGGGGTCGGGGGCTTTGGACACGGGGAGCGTTCCTGCGGGTGCCGAGGCCCCAAGCATAACGTGCTCCGGTGGGGGAAACGGAACGTGAAAGCGTCCGCTCTCGTGCCGCTTGGGGCATATTACCCCGAGCATGATGTTGTTTACGTTGATCGATGCTCATGCATGGAGGTCGTGGCGCAACCTGGGCTCGCGCTCGCGGCCCGCAGCCGCATGCATTCTCTCCCTCTCCCTCTGGGAGAGGGCTGGGGTGAGGGTGCTTCCGATGCGTCAGGAGAGGCACCCTCACCCGGCCTGCGGCCGGCCTCTCCCCGAGGGAGAGGCGAGAGGCCCGAGCATGCCAATCTGTCGAACGCCAATTATTGGATGCTCCCGGTAGTACGTGAGTGACCTTTGCGTGGGAGGCTCGTCGGAATACGGACAGCGCCTCACGGATCCAGCGCTCGAGGTGTGATCGTGACCTTGATCTCGACGCGCTGCGCGCGCGGGATCGTGCAGGAGAGGAGGCGGAAGCCTTCGTTCTGTTTCTCGCGCGGTGTCGGCGGCTTCGCGTCCTCGACTATCCATGTCGTCGGGGCGGCCAGGGGTGGGGTGCACGTCGCCGCCACGTCGAGGGTGATGGCCTTGCCGTCCTTGCGGAGCACGACGCGGCTGCCGTCGATGTCGGGCTCGGCGTCGATCATCGCCTGCCAGCGGACGTCGCCGACCGGCGCGACGACCGTGTCGCGGATCGCGGCGATGCCCGTGTTGCGGTCGAAAGCGAGATGGCGGGTGACTTTCTCGGCGAGCGGGCCGGATGCCAGCCGGTAGGCCGGCGACAGGGCGAACTCACCGCTCACCGGGCCCGCCGCATCGCACGCCAGCGCCGGGAGCGTGCAGGGCTCGCACGTCGGGTTCTGCACCTGGCCGTCGATGAGCAGGACGTTGTGCGACCGCGCGGAGAGGCGAAAGTAAGCGAACCGTTCCCTGCCGAAGTAGCCCGGCAGGTTGTAGTCGTCGCCGCCGAGGTCGTGGGTCCAGCGGCGGCCGTGGGCGTCGTAGACAAAGCTGCCCACGTCCATGTGGCCGTGGCTCGCGCGGGGCGTGCCCCCCTTCATGGCGATGAATGCCGGGTCGCGATCGTCGTCGAAGGTCCTGATCGTCACCACCTCCTGCTCGTGTCCGTACATTCCCACGGATGCCCGGCCGACATCGAGGCCCGGATCGGCCGGGAGCCAGAGGAGGTGGAGCGGGAAGAATCGGTCGTTGCTCCCGCGGCTGCGAAAGTCGGTCGCGTTCGCCTCCAGGCCGCGCCGCAGGTCCCGTCCGAGGCACTCGACCGACATGTCCTCGTGTCGTTCCTTGACGACCGGGATCCAGCCGATGAGCCAGCCCCGGGCAGGGACGAAGGCGTCGCGGCGGGGGTGAGCGTCGGCGAAGTTGAAGAGCAGGCCGCTGGGTCCGCGGAGGTGGGCCATGAAATCCGCGCTCCGGGCCATGTCATGATCCACCACGATCGGCTCGCCGAGGCCATCGGCCACCGCGAGGCCGAGGACGTGGTAGCTCGTGCCGTAGTCCCAGTAGGCCGGGCCCTCGGGATAGCCGCCGCCCTCGTAGAACCGCTCGCAGTCGTGGAGAAGCGCGAGGCACTTCGCAAACAGGCTCGCGTCGAGCGCTGGTCGGTCCTCGGCGACGGCGGCGCACGCCACGGCGATGCCCGCACCGCAGACCTGTGACCAGTTGTTGGAGGCCTTCGTCCACCAGCCCTTTGTTGCGAACACCTCCTCGGCCGGCCGGATCGCCTTGGCGACGAGGGCGGCGCGGTAGCGGTCGCGCTGGGCAGCGTCGAGGTCGGGGTGGAGCCAGTCGAGGCCGAGCGCCACCGCCGTGGCCATCTCGGCCGTGTCGAGGAAGTGACTCGGGTTCCAGTCGGGCAGCGCGCAGGCCGCGTCGAGTTCCTTCACGCAGCGGTCGAGGTAGCGGCGGTCGCCCGTGAGCAGCCAGGCCGTCGCGGTGTGGAGCACGACGTCGATCGCAGCCCGCGACTCGGCCAAGAGCCGCTTGCCGTCGGGGATCCGGTATTCGCAGGTGCGGCGGTCGAGCGCCTTGTCGGCCGACACGATCGTCGCGTCGCGGACGAGGGCCACGAGCGGGTCGGTCGCGACGCGAGCCTTGATCGTTTCCACCTTGGCCGGCGTGAGCAGGAGCCGGGGGTGCGGCGGCAGGTCGGCGGCCACCGTGGCGGTGGCGACCGCGGTCGCGGCGGCGGCGACGGCGACGATCCAGGGGCGGGCGTTGGCGAGGGGCATGCGTGTCGGGCCGATGCGGCGAAAGCGACGATTCTGGCATGGCCCCGGCAGGGCGGCCACCGGTGCGTGCCGTACACTGCCGCCATGACGACGACCTGCGACGACCTGCTCGCGCCCGATGGCCGGCTCGCGGCCCGGCTGGCGGGCTGGGAGAGCCGGCCGCAGCAGGTGGACATGGCCCGGCTCGTCGCCGAGGCGATCGCCGCGCGGCGGCATGCCGTCGTCGAGGCCGGCACGGGCGTGGGCAAGAGCCTCGCCTACCTCGTGCCGGCGATCCTCGCGGTGACTGCCGATCAGGAAGGCTCGGGCGCGGAAGACGTGGAGCCCGACTGGGACGACGAGGATGACGCCGACGAGGCGGTAACGCCGCGCCGTCCCCGCCGGGTCGTGATCTCCACGCACACGATCGCGCTTCAGGAGCAGCTCATCGGCAAGGACATTCCCCTGGTCGCGTCGGTCATGCCGCGGGAGTTCTCGGCGGTGCTCGTGAAGGGCCGCGGCAACTACGTGAGCCTGCGGCGGCTCGGCCTCGCGCTCGAGCGATCGGGCAGCCTGTTTCCCGACGGCGGCGAGCGGGCGGAGTTGCTCGAGATCGCCGCCTGGGCGCGGCGGACCGCCGACGGGTCGCGGGCCGATCTCGAGGCGCTTCCGACCGACGCGGTGTGGGACGAGGTGCAGAGCGACTCGGGCAACTGCATGGGCCGCGCCTGCCCCACCCACGCCCAGTGCTTCTACTACGCCGCGCGACGGCGGATGGCCCACGCCCAGGTGCTCGTCGTCAACCACGCGCTCTATTTCGCCGACCTCGCCGTCCGCCGCAGCGGGGCGAGCATCCTGCCGCCGCACGATGTGGTCATCTTCGACGAGGCCCACACGGTCGAGGCCGTGGCGAGCGAGCATCTCGGCGTGGGCGTGTCGCGCGGCGGCGTCGAGCGGGTGCTGGGAAAACTCTGCAGCGAGCGCGGCGACCGCGGCCTGCTCGTGCACTACAGGATGGACGACCTCCAGGCCGACGTCCGCCGCTGCCGCCGCGCCGCCGGTGAATTCTTCGCGGCCGTGAAGGCCGCCGTGGCGGATCGCGACGGCCCGCCGTGGCGGATCGCGGCGCCGCGTCTCGTGCCCGACTCGCTCGGCGGGCCGCTGGCCAACCTCGCCCGGCGGCTGCGGGCCGCCGGCGACGCCCTCGCGAACGCCGCCGAGCGACACGATTTTCTGTCACTTGCCGACCGGCTCGACGCCCACGTCGGCGCCGTCGCCACCTGGCTCGCGCAGGGCGTGGCGGGGAGCGTGTGGTGGGTGGAGGCGTCGCGGTCGCGGCGCGGCCGGGAGCGGATCACGCTGGCGAGCGCCCCGGTGGACGTGGGCGAGACGCTGCGGCGCGAGCTCTTCGACCGCGTCGGCACCGTCGTGCTCGCGAGTGCCACGCTCGCGGTGCGGGCGCCGTCGCGACGGCGGGCGGGCGACGACGAGCATGCATCCGGCGCCGACGGCGACTCCGGGGCCGACGACTTCGCGTTCCTGAAGGGGCGGCTCGGCGTGCCCGACACGGCGCTCGTGCGGCGGCTCGGGAGTCCCTTCGACTACGCGCGGCAGGCACGGATCGTGCTCGTCGAGGGCATGCCCGACCCGGCCGACCGCGCCGCCTTCGACGCGGCCAGCCAGGAGATGATCCGCCGCCACGTCGCGCGGAGCGAGGGCCGGGCCATGGTGCTGTTCACGAGCCACGCGGCGCTCGAGCGGGCGAGCGCCGACCTCGCGGGCTGGTGCCTGCGCCGCGGCTACCGGCTCGTGAGCCAGGCCGACGGCCTGCCGCGGTCGCGGATGCTCGAGGACTTTCGCGCGGGGCCCGCGAGCGTGCTCCTCGGCACCGACGGCTTCTGGCAGGGCATCGACCTGCCCGGCGACCAGCTCGTCACGGTGATCATCACGCGGCTGCCCTTCGCCGTGCCCGACCGGCCGCTCGTGGCGGCGCGGATCGAGGCCATCAAGCGGGCGGGGGGCAACGCGTTCGGCGAGTACCAGCTCCCGGAGGCCGTGCTCAAGCTCAAGCAGGGCTTCGGGCGCCTCATCCGCACGTCTTCCGACTCTGGCTCCGTGGTGATTCTGGACCCGCGCATGCTCACGAAACCCTACGGCACGGTGTTCCTCGACAGCCTGCCCCCGGCACTCGTCGAGGTCGAACCGTTCGACGACGCGTGAAGGGGCCATCCTGGCCCACGGTGTTGTTCATTCCACCAGTTCGAGTTCGATCCAGGTGGTGGGGTCTCCGTCCCAGGGGTATTCGGGCGGGGCGAAGCAGGGCACGCGGCCGAGGCGGCGATCGACCAGCGCGGCGAAGAAGCCGAGCCTGGGGATCTCGCGCGGATCCCAGCCGGGGAGGGCGGCGGCCGTGATGCAGGCGTCGATCTCCCAGCCGTCGGCCGGGAGTTTCGCCGCGATGCGGATCGAGTCGGCAGGCAGGTCCGCGGGCACCTCGCTCGTCCGTGGGATCGCGGCGGCGATGGCCACGGGCTTGTCGGCCGTCCGGCCGCCGCCCGTGGGCAGGAGCGCGAGCCGCCGGCAGAACCGTCCCGCGCGGTGGCTGTCGCCGGTGGGCCGGGTGGCGATCCAGAGGTGCAGTCCGTCGCTGTCCTCGGGCCGCGTCGGCTGGCACCAGCGCGCGTCGCCCACGCCCCGGGCCACGGCGCGGACGGCGAGGCCGTCGTCGTTCCACGCGACCCACAGGCCGAGGACGTCGGGCACGCCGGCGACGGCCGCGAACGACGGCAGCCGGCACGCCTCGTCGAGGCCCCACGACGACGGCGGCCAGAGCCGGTCGCGCCGCGGGCACGACAGCCGCAGGGTGAAGAGGGCCGCGGGATTGACGAGGGGGCTCATGGGGCGTCCGAAGGTGCCGAAAACGCGTTCTATACTAGCAGTGGTGCGGGGCACGCGGCCGGCCGGGCCCGCGCGAGCCGCACCGCAAAGGCACCCGGATGCGGATCCTGGAAATCGCCAGCGAGGCCGTCCCGTTCGCCAAGACCGGCGGGCTGGCCGACGTGGCCGGCGCCCTGCCCGAGGCGCTCGCGCGGCTGGGGTGCGACGTCACCCTCGTGATCCCCGCCTACCGCGAGGCGCTCGCGAAGGGGCTGCCGATCGAGCCGGCGGACATCGCCTTCGACGTGCCGATCGGCACGCGGCTCCTGCCCGCGCGGATCCTCCGCTGCCGCCTGCCCGAAACCCGGGCCGAGGTCTACCTCGTCGCCAATGACCACTGCTTCGACCGGCCGACGCTCTACGGCGGTGCCAGCGACTACGCCGACAACGCCGAGCGCTTCATCTTCTTCTCGCGGGCGGCGCTCGAATTGGCCTGCCGGCTGGGGCGACCCTTCGACCTCGTCCATTGCCACGACTGGCAGACCGGCCTCGTGCCGGCCTATCTGAAGCTCATGCACGGGGCGCACGACGCGGTGGCCCGGGCCCGCACGGTGATGACGGTGCACAACATGGCCTACCAGGGCCTGTTCTGGCACTGGGACATGCTGCTGACGGGCCTCGACTGGAAGCACTTCAACTGGCAGCAGATGGAGTTCCACGGCCAGCTCAACCTGCTCAAGACCGGCATCGTGTTCGCCGACGCGGTGACGACGGTGAGCCCGACGTACGCGCGGGAGATCCAGGCGGCGCCCGGCGGTTGCGGGCTGGAGGGTGTGCTCGCCGCGCGCAGCGACGTGCTGGCGGGCATCGTCAACGGCATCGACACCGCCGCCTGGGATCCGGGATCCGACCCGCACATCCCGCGGCCCTACTCGGCGGACGACTTCGACCTCGGCAAGTACGCCGCGCGGGTCGCGCTCGCCGCCCGGCTGGGGCACCCCGCGCCGGACGCGCGGCCGCTGGTGGCGTTCGTGGGGCGGCTGGTCGCCCAGAAGGGGGTGGACCTGCTCATCGAGGTCATGGGGCGGATGGCCGGGGCGGGCCGGGCCCACTTCGTCGTCCTCGGCACCGGCGACCACGGCCACGAGGAGGCCCTGCGCCGGGTGGCCGCGGCCTTTCCCGGCACCGTCGATCTCGTCGTCGGGTTCGACGAGGGGCTCGCGCATCTCGTGCAGGCTGCCGCCGACATCACGCTCGTGCCCAGCCTGTTCGAGCCCTGCGGACTCACGCAGCTCTATGCGTTCCGCTACGGCGCGATCCCGGTCGTGCGCACGACGGGCGGCCTCGTGGACACGGTCGTGGACGTGACGCCCGACACGCTCGCCGACCGCACCGCCACGGGCTTCCGCTTCGACCCGTTCGAGTCGGTGGCCCTCGAGCGTGCGCTCGAGCGGGCGCTCGAGGCGCATGCCGATCCCGAGCTCCGGCGGACGCTCGTGCAGCGCGGGATGCGGCAGGATTGGTCGTGGGCCACGAGCGGCCGTGCCTATCTGCGGCTCTTCCAGCGGACGCTCGCGGCGCCCCCGGCTCACGTGACCTAGCGGCTGGCAGGTTGGGAAAGCTGCGCGCGAGCCTGCCGGCGGCGGGGCCGGCGCGTGGACCGTGTCCCGGTCCTGCGACCGATACCACCGGCATGCGAAACGCGTTCGTCACGGTCGGTGTGGTGCTGCTCGCGGTCGTCGGGAACCGCACGTCCGTGGAGGCCGGCGGCCCGTGCCGGGAGTGCGGGGGCGCGACTGCGGCGCACGAGCCGTACACGGGCAGCGGGTGCGGGCCACGGGTCTGGGGGCCGTGCCACGAGCCCGTCGGCCCGATCGACCAGTGCGACGCGTGCGCGCGGTTTCGAGGTTGCAACGGCTACCGGCAGATGCCGGAGTGGCTGGCACCGTGGCAACTGCCCCCGGGCCGCGGCTTCCAGCCACCCGAGGCCCATGGCTATCACCCCGGACCCTGTGCCGAGTGCGCCGCCTGCGGCCCCTCGGCGGCGTGGTGGCGTGGCTGGTGAGCCTCGGCCACGAGCGTGGCGGCGAACGTGATCGCGTCGCCGTGCTCGAGGCACGCCGCGCGGAGCGGCTCGAAGTCGGCCGCGGCCGCGGCGAGTTCCACGAGCGACGGCAGCGTGCCCGGCGGGAGTGACTCGCCCCGGGG
Organism: Planctomycetaceae bacterium; assembly: GCA_046095965.1. GTDB lineage: Bacteria > Planctomycetota > Planctomycetia > Pirellulales > UBA1268 > QWPN01. Next base: position 15,211 of record JBJTJO010000163.1, on the reverse strand, counting down.
GATGTCGTGCTGTGGGGCGTCGCCGCGCGGGCGGGCGAGCGCCGCGCGGAGCGCGTCGGCGGGGCGGCCGATCCGCCACAGGAGCAGGGCCAGTGTCTCGGCTGCCAGCGGGCCGACATCGTCGCCGGCCGCGGCCGTGCGGAAGAACTCCACCGCCTCGTCCACGTCGTGGCCGAGCTGCGCACCGTAGAACAGGCGCGAGGCCGGGCCCACCGCCGTGAAGGGTGCGTCGCCGGGATACACGACCTCGGCCGGCAGCCGGCAGGCGTAGCGGGCGAGTTCCCAGGCCCGCACGAGCGTCGGCTCGTCGTCGCACACCCGGGCGATCCGCAGCACCGCGAGGAGGTGCGACACGTCACAGTGGATCGACCCGTCGGCGAGGCCATCCGCGGCCTCGAGCAGACCGGCGAGCGAGGCCCCGGCCGCGCCCGCGGCCAGACCCCGGGCGGCCAGGTCCGCGGCCACCGAGGTCGTGACCTCGGCATGGAGGTGGGCGACCAGCCGCGCCGCGGCCGTCCGCTGTCGCGGCCCCGGCAGCCGGGCCACGGCCTGGTCGAAGGCGGTGATCGCGGGGCAGGTGCCCTGCGTGCGCAGGACGACGTCGATGCCGAGCGCGGGATCGACACCCTCCCAGAGCGCGACGCCCACGAGCTCGTGGAGGCGACGCTGCGCATCCTCGTCGTCGCCGTCCCCGGCGGCGAGCGTGGCTGCGGCGAGGGCCGCCAGCCGCTCCGCCACGGCCGCGGGCTCGGCCGCCGCGCGGAGGTACATCCACGCCGCAGCCACCTGGCCCTCCTCGAGCAGCGGCCAGCCCGCCTCGCGGCAGGCGGCGAGCGACCGTTCGTCGAGGCGGTCGCGGGCGCCGGGCGCGAGCGCACCGGGTTCGCCGGTCGGGGGCAGGCCGAGCGCCAGCCGGGCCTGCATGAGCCGCACGTCGATGAGGGCGTGCCACTGGCGACGGTCCCGCAGCGCGCCGGCGAGGGATTCGAGCATCGCCGCGGGCCCGTCCGCGGTGCAGACGGCGCGAAGCCGCGCGAAGTCGGCGGTCGGTCCACTCATGGTTCCGTCGCCTCCTGGCGCACGGCCTCGTAGGCGAGCACGGCGGCCGTGGCCGCGACGTTGAGGCTGTCGGCGGCGCCGCGCATCGGCAGCCGCACGGAGTCGAGGCGAATCGTGCCCGCGGTCGCGGCGGCCCGCCAGGCGGGTGAGATGCCGAGGGCCTCGCTGCCGAGCAGGATCGCCACCGGTCCGGCGAGTCGGGCCTCGTGCCAGAGCAGCCTGCCGTCGGGCGTGGCGGCGACGACCCGCCGGGCGTGCGCCGTGCACCAGGCGATCGTGTCGGCGGTCGAGGCCACGGCGAGCGGCACCGTGAACACGGTGCCGAGGCTGGCGCGAACGGCCGCCGGGTTGGCCGGGTCGGTCCGGGTGTCGCAGGCCACGACACCGGCGAGGCCCGCCGCGTCCACCGTCCGCAGGATCGCGCCAAGGTTGCCGGGTTTCTCGACGCCCTCGACGAGCAGGATCGGCCGGCCCGTCGGGAACGAGGTCGTCGCGAGCGGTCGGGCGGCGAACCGCACGACGCCCACGAGCCCTTCGTTTCGGCTCCCGAAGGCGACGCGGTCGAAGGCGCGCGGCGCGAGCACGCTCACCCGCGTGCCGCCGGCCGCGAGGGGCACGAGTGCCGCCGCGAGCTCCGTGTCACCCGCCGCGATCCGCTCGGCGGCCACGAAGGCGTCCACCACCTCGATGCCCGCCGCGGCCGCCCGCGCGAGTTCGCGCATGCCATCCACGAGCGTGAGGCCCGCGTCGCGGCGGGCGGCGGCGTCGCGGAGCGCGGCGGCCGCGCGCACCCGCGGGTTCGCGGGGCTCGTGATCGTCTCGTGCGGCGGGAGCGTCATCGCGCGGGTATCCAGCGGGCGAAGTCGCCGAGGTTGAGGACGCGGCCCGACTCGTCCGTGCACCCGAGCGGGCCGCCCTCCAGGGTGCCGGCCGCGCCGAGGCCACGGGCGTCGCGGAGGGCGGATGTGAGTGTCGCCTCGAGGCGCTCGTGCCGCCAGCCTGGCGAGTGGGACGTGAGGAGCAGGGGGCCGGCCGGGGGTTCCAGCATCCGCGCCACGTCCGCCACGAGCGGCACGAGATCGCGGTCGATCGCGAACGGCTGACCTTTCGGGCCATGGCCCCACGAGGGCGGGTCGAGGACGGCGCCCGCGATCCGCGTGCCGCGGCGGATTTGCCGGGCGACGAACGTGGCGGCATCCTCGCAGACCCAGCGGATCGGCAGGTGCGCGAGCCCCGAGGCCTCGGCGTTGCGGCGGGCCGTCGCGATCGCCTGTCGCGACGCATCGACGTGCACGACCTCGGCACCGCCGACGGCCAGGGCCAGCGCCGCGGCGCCCGAGTGACCGAACAGCGAGAGCACGGTGCCGCCCGCGGGCGCCGCGGCCAGGAGCCAACGCCAGTGCGGCAGCTGCTCGAGAAAGACGCCGATCTGGCCGGACGGGGCGGGCCGGACCTCGAGGCACAGGGTCGTCACCCCGAGATCCACGGTGACCTGCCACGGGTCGGGCAGCGGCCGCGGCACCTGCCACGAGCCGGCGGCCGGTCCGGCGGCGGTGAAGACCGCCCCCGCCAGGGGCCAGAGATGCGGCAGTCCCCGGGCTCCGGTCGCATGGGCCAACGGGCGGTCCACGAGGACTCCCCCGAGCCGCTCGAGCCGGCGGCCGCACCCTGCCGGCCCGCCGAAATCCGCGAGTCCGGGGTCGCGCGGGGCGGGGCGAAACTTTTCCGGGGCCGGGCCGTTCATGATCCGGAAGAGAATACCCGTCCGTCCGGGCGGCGAGTTCGCCGGGCAGGTGCGTCGCTCGGCCCCACACCCATCGAGGAGAATCCCATGCGTCGCCTGTGCACGTCGTTCGTCCCGGCTTTCGTCGCCGTGACCCTGGCCATCGGTGCGCGGCCCGGCCAGGCCGCCGTCGCCCCGGCCCTGTCGTTCGAGCAGGTGGCCCGGGCCTGGATGGGTGCGGTGGTCCTCCTGGCCCACGACGACGACGATCACGACGACGGCGATCGCGGGGATGGCGCGGGAAGTCGCGCCGAGGGACGGCACGAGAACCGTGGCGGCCACCATCATCGCGAGCCCGCGCGGGATGCAAAGGGTCGAGGCGGGCATGCGCACGACCGGGGGGACCGGTGTGGCTGCGGCAAGGAAGGCTGCGAACGGTGCGCCCGCGACGGGCGGCACGGCCCCGGTGGGCACGAGTCACGAGTGCGGGCGCATGGTCATCACGGGGGGCCCGGCCCGCAGGCCGTGATGGCGAAGATGGACGAGATCCTCGCCCGGCTGGCGCGGATCGAAGCCAGGCTCGATGGGCGCGCCGGCGGGCCACCGGCGGCCGGAATGCGTGGTCCGCGGCCGGAGGGACGCCCCGAGTTGCCGGCCGAGGCGCGGGAGCAGATGCGGAAGCGGCTGGAGGAAGGGCGCGAGCGTATGGAGCAGGCGCGACAGGCGTTCCGCCAGATGGAGGAGCGGGTCAAGAAACTCGAGGCGGAGATCGTGCGGCTGAAGGCCGAACGCTAGCCTCGGCGTTGGTCGAGCAGCACCCGGCCGTCTGTGATTCGCGTCCCATTCAGTCCAATCGCGGCATCAGCGAGGGCTGGGCGGCGCGACATTCATCCGGGCGCTGTTCACCATCCCGGACGACGACCGCTGCATACCGCCACCACTGAACTGGCCCGACAGGTTGCTGGCCCGGAAGCTTTGAGACGACATCACGCCGGGAGCGCCGGAAAGGCCACCGTAACTGCGTCGGGCCGGAGCCGCCGCCTGGGGTGCGCCACCGCCTCTGCCCATCCGCGCCATCGGCGCACCCGGCGAGCCGATGCCGGCACCGGCTCCCGGACGCCCGCTTCCGAGCCGCGACATCGGTGCTCCGGGCGCGCCGCCGACCCCCTGAGCGTGGGCTGCGACGGTCGTGGCTGCGAGCAGCGAGAATGCGATGCAGAGTTTGACGACATGACGCATGACGGCACCTCTCGGAAGGACGGAAGCCCGGAACGCCCAGCAAATTATGGACGGCGTGCCGGTTCGGGGCAACCGCCCAATCAGGCCCGGCCTGCTTTTTGGCCCGGCCGGCGGGGTCGCTTGTCACCCTTCCCCCCACCCGCTGCCCGCTTCGTCCGCCGCCTCCCGGACGGGGCGGACTCGGCCTCAGGCTCCGCCGTGGCCGCCTGCCCGGGGATTCCCTGGGGAACGATGATGCAGTTGTCGCCGAGCTCGAGATCCTCGTCCTCCTGGATCGGCCGGCCGCGGTCGTCGAGCTTCACGTCGGCCTCCGCCGTCTTCTTCCTGGCGACGGCGAGGAGCTGGTCGTAGAGCTTCGCCCGGTCCACGCCGTTGATCTGCGCGACCGCCGTGGCCACCTCGCCCAGGTAGCGGAGGAAGATGCTGCGGCGCTGGCCCTCCTGGGCCACGCGGAGCCGCCGCCGCATGTACATGCCGAGCTTGCGGCCCACGGCCTGGAGCGCGAGACGGATCTCCTTTTGGATCTCCGGATAGTGGGCGATCGCCTCCTTCGATTCGCTCGTGAACGGCACCCAGACGCTAGCCACGTGGACCATCGCCGTCACCGGTCCGCTGGGAAGGCCCCCACGAGATTGGGAGAGGCCGTAGGCCCGCCAGTTCGTCGAGGTCATCGTCTGCGTGACCGCGCAGGCCGCGGGCTGGAACTGGAGCGGCACGCGATTGGCGTACCGCAGCACGTTCATCGTCTGCCCCTCGTCCACGTTCACGTGCTGCATGGCGCCGTGCAGGGCGTCGAGCTGCTGCTTCTTGAGGCGTGAGGGCGACTGCCGGGGCGCGAGTTGGGCCTCGGCGAGGATCTTCTCGGCAGCCTCGGCGCCGATCCCGCCGAACGTGGTCGTGAGGAACTGCCGGAGGCTGCGGGCGTCGCTCTCGCCGGCCAGTTCGCCGAGCGCCTCGCGGGAGATCTTCTGGGCCGACACGCCGCCGCCGTAGGCGAGCGCCGCCTCGATCACGAAGGGATTGCCCCGGTAGACGGATGGCGGCCGCGTCGCGGCGGTAAAAAACTCGCCGGGCACGACCTGCCGCAGGCCGGCGAGCAACCGCTGCTCGCCGATCGGCACGATGCAGTCGGTCGCCGGCGGCGGGATCTTCGTCTCCTGGATGGATTTGAAGAGCGCGTCGGCCTCGCCGCGGCCGAGTTTGCCGGTCGTCACGCGGGTCGAGAGCTTCGCGGCGTCGCAGATCTTCCTGGCCGTGCCGTGGGAGACGCGCGAGAAGGACTGCGTGAGGAACTGCGCGAGCGTGAGCTTCGGCTGCTCCTGGAGCATCGTCACGAGCCGGCCGAGTTCGACGCCGTAGGGATGCGGCTTGATCTCCTTGGGCTCCGGCGGCAGGTCGTCGCTCGACCGCTCGAGGATCCGCTCCTGGCCGTCGGGGCCGATGAAGTGGAGCCGCGCGTGCGGGTTGGCGATCGCGGTCTGCTCGAGGTACTCCTCGACGCTGCCACGGCCGCGCTGGAACTTCGCCTCCATCTCGATCGTGACGCGTGTGCCGTGCTCGATCGCCTCGCCCCGATCGTTGACGGCGACCCACTCGATCGAGTGCTTCTTCATCAGTTCGGCACCGCCCTTCCCGGACGGGATCTCGACGCCCTCGCCGCGGCCGTTCAGGATCTCGGGCTGGTTCGTCTTCGTGTCGATCCGCAGCTCGTAGTAGTGGGCATGGTCCTTGGGGCCGGTCTTCGAGATGATCTTCACCGGCTTGCCGGTGGTGAGCACGCCGTACATGCCGGCGGCCGAGATGCCGATGCCCTGCTGGCCGCGGCTCATCCGCAGGCGGTGGAACTTCGAGCCGTAGAGCAGCTTGCCGAAGATGAGGGGGATCTGCTTCCGCACGATGCCCGGACCGTTGTCCTGCACGCCCATGCGGTAGCGCGCGCCGCTGTCACCGACCTGCTCGATGTGGACCCAGATCTCCGGGAGGATGCCCGCCTCCTCGCAGGCGTCGAGGGAGTTGTCGACGGCCTCCTTCACGCTCGTGAGCAACGCCTTCCGCGGCGAGTCGAAGCCGAGCAGGTGACGGTTCTTGGCGAAGAACTCGCTCACCGAGATGTCGCGCTGGCCGGCGGCGAGGGCCTGGGCGGTGGCCCGGCGCTTGGCCTGGGGTCGGGCCGCGGCCGGGGCGGGCTCGACCGGGGGCGCGGCGGCCGCCGGCGCCGGCGATGCGACCTCCCGGGCTTTCTTCGCCGGCTTCTTGTTGGCGGCGCGCTTCGTCACGGTGGCCATCGCAGCGTCCGGGGATTCGAGACTCCAGACTGTGATCACGGACCGTGGACTTGGCAAGGGGGGTCGAGTCTGCCGGTCGGGGTGACCGTGTGGCCGCGAATCGAGCCCCTGCGAAGGTGTGCCTGTCGGGCAGAACCGGCACGGTCCGGGCAAGCAGGGTCAACCAGCGGCGCGCGGCGGGCCGATTCCTCCGCGGCAGCAGGTGGGCGCGGGGGTGCGGTGGCCCAGGTGCGGTTGGGGGGAAATCCGATGCTTCGTTCCGGGGTAAATCGCCGATGGGCGGTCGCGATCGCGGCGGCCACGCAGTTGGCCGTGGCGGTCGAGTCGTTCGCCGTGCCGATCGACGGCGGCGTCGAGGGGCCGACGCCCGACGTGTTCTACAACTTCTACGTGCCGCCCGTTCCCGCGGGCAGTGCGCCCGGGCTCGGTGCGCAGCTCTACGTGTCGCCGCGGCCGGTGCCGCCGCGCGTGGGGCACACCTGGCACACCTACCCGCCGTTCATGCCCCACGAGTTTCTGTACCGGCATCGCCGCCGCTACATCCGCCCCGCCGGCGTGACGGGGCTGCGGACCGACGTGCGGGGCTACTGGTACTGAGGAGCGTGAGCGCCATGCGTCGATCGTTCAGCGTGCGGTGGGAGCGGGTGCTCGCGTGCCTGGCCGCGGTCGTCCTCGTCGGGCCCGGCGGCCCGACGTGCGAAGCGGCGGGACCAGCCCGCGCGGTGGCCGGGTCGTGTACGGATGACGTGGGCGGTGTCGGCACACATGCCGGTGGGGCGCGCGCCTGCGCGGCGCCGCGCGGCGGGCACAGTGCGTGCGGGCCGCGGGCCTGCGGTCCGGACCGCTGCTGCCGGCCCCCCTGTTGCCATGGTCCCTGTTGCCATGGGCATTGCTGCCACGACCTCTGCGAACAGATCGGTCACTGCCTCCACCACGACGTCTACGAGAAGCGCTACTTCCTCCGCAGCCAGGGCAAGAGTTGGCACAGCACGTGGTACGACCCGGCGGAGGGGCGACCGATCGCGCTCGTGGTCCCGCCGACCGCCGAGTTCCAGACCCAGTACGGCTGGGGCGTGCCGAGCTCGCGCGTGGCGCCGATCTACCACCAGTTTCGCAGGCCTTATCCGGGTCCGGGCGGAGTGGCCGGCTCAGGCGGAGGTTTCCTGCCGACGCCCAACCAGCCGAGCGACACCGTCCAGTTCGGCGTGAACGCCGTCCGCGGCCCGTGGGGCAGTTACTGACTTCGAGTTGCGGAGTCGATGGCTGGAGAGCGCCGGCTCGGGGCTGCCCATGCCCCGTCGCCGGACGCTCGCTCCGCCCATCCTGGGCTCCACTCGCTCGATGCTGTCTGCGCTCCGCCATCCTTGGCTCCGCTGGCCAGCAACGCCGGCTCTCAGGGCGATGGGCAGCCCCTCGCCTCCTCAACTCGGAATGCGGGAGCGGAGGCGGGGGCTCGGGACGAGGATGCGGAACCGCGGCGCTTCGCCGCAGCGAACGCAACTCGTACCGGCCCCCAAAGCCGAGCGGCACATCACGGTTCCGCACGGTTGCGAATCTATGTCAGCGCGTCGAGGCGCTGGCGGGCGAGGGCGGCCCACGGGCTTTCCGGGGCGAGTGCCAGGAACGTGCCGAGGTGGTGGCGGGCCTCGCGGGCGCGGCCGAGGTCGGCGAGGATGCCGGCCACGTGCCAGTGCGCGTCGGCGTAGCCCGGCTCCTGACGCAGCACGCCCTCGAGCGCGGCGAGCGCCAGCTCGTGGTCGCCGAGTTCCGCGAGCACGCAGCCGAGGCTCGTGCGGGCCCTCAGGTGGCCGGCGTCGATCTCGATCACCGCGTAATAACGTTCCCGTGCCGCCGGCAGGTCGCCGGCCCGGTAGAGCAGTTCCGCAAGCGTGAACAGCACCGACGCGTGCGGGCCCTGGCTCTGGAGGACCGCGCGCAGCGCCTCGGCGGCCTCCTCGAACTCGCCGGCGGCCTCGAGCTCGTCGGCGAGGCCGAGAATCTCGGCGACGTCGTCGCCGACGCTGCGATCCGCGTCGCGGTCGGCCCCGTCGGTGCCGCGGGTCTCCGGCACCTCGCCCAGCGGAACCACGCGCGGTGGTCCCTCCCCGGCACCGCCGTCCGCGAGATCGGCGGTGTAGAAGTCGAGCTGGAGCTGGCCGCCGGCGGCGAGGAGCCGGTCGCCGTCGCGGAGGCTGAGGCGGCGGCCGTCGGCGACGATCCGCTCGGCGACGCGCGCCGCGGCCGGGCCGCCACCGGCCGCGAGCCCGGCGAGTTTCGCGTCGATCTCGCGGAGCGAGAGTCCACCCGCGAGCAGGCGAGCGAGATGGCGGCCAACGACCAACTGTCCGAAGTCGAACCACTCGATCGAGCCGGCCCGCCGGGCGGGCACGAGCAGGCCGCCGCGGACCCAGTGCCGGATGGCCGCAGGGGAGGTTCGCAGCACGTCGGCCATGAGGGCCGCCGTGTAGAGCCGCCGCACGCCCGCGCCGTCGAGGGCATCGTGCTCGTCGGCCGCCGTGGAGGCGTCCTGATCGCGGAGCGGGCCGCGGCCGGGGGATGATGGGTCGTCCGTGACCTTGCCGGGCATGCGTCTGGTCCGTGGGGGAGCCGCACCTTACTCGACGGCTCCCGACTCGTCCACGACGGGCGCGGACGGCGGCGGCACCGAAGCGATCCAGCCTTCGAGCGGGTCGCAATCGCGAGGCAGTCCGAACCGTGGCCGCAGCGCCGCATGACCCGCCTGCAGCGCGCAGATCACCGCGTCGAGCAGGTCCCCCGCGGGATCCGCGACGAGCCGCCGCGTCCACGCCGCTTCGACTTCGAGGGCGACGTCGAGGCCGGCCGTGCCCGCGACCAGGGCCCGCACGATCGTGCGCCGGCGGGCGGCCCGCTCGGGGGAGCGGCCTGCAGGCTCGTCGCTCTTGTAGGGCTCACGGCAGACGCGCCGCACGGTGAACGCCGGATAGGCCTCGAGCGCGACGCGCGCAGACGCGGTCGGCGGCCGCCGGCCGGGATGGGCGTGCGCCGGAAACACGAGCCCGGCGTCGAGCATCCGGCCGATGCCGGCGTGCATCATCCACGCCACCGGCGGATGGGCCCAGCGCATCGCCGGGCTCGATCCTGCCGGCCGGTCGGCACGCCGCCAGGCGAACTTGTCGCCCGCCGGCCGGGCGTCGCACCAGCGGCGGAAGGCGGCGCGGAGTTCCGGCCGCGGCCGGGCGCAGTAGAAGCGGACGAACGCGGGCCACGTCGTCGGCCAGCCCTCGTGCTCGACGAGCGGCCGGGGCTGGCCGATGGGGAGGTCGAAGCCGCCGAGCCAGGGGCCGGCGGTCCGCAGCAGGCGCTCGAAATCGACGAACGTGACGAGTTCGCGGACCTCGCGGAGCCGGTACACCGCCCGGCCGCGACGCTCGACGAGCCGGCCGATCGCCGCCGTGATCGGCTTCCGCGGCCGCGGTGCCGACGGGAAGTCGATGCCCAGGACGAGCCTGCCGCCGGCCGCCGCCACGGCGTCAGTCGGTGAACGCCCGCCGCCGGGTGGCCTCGGCGGTCGGGAAGTCGTCCGGCACCGGCAGCGTGACCGCGCCGGTCGCCGCCCACTCGGCGCCGCGCTGCAGCGCGGTGACGAAGCCGACGCACTCCTGCGACTCGTTCGCGTGCCCCAGCGGCGTGTGGAACACCCGTCCCTTGCCGTAGGTGATCGTCATCAGCATCGGCTCGTGTCGCTTGGTGCGCGGCGAGAACGCGGTGGCCAGCACCTCCAGGTTCACCGCCGGGCCGCGGAGGCTGTCGTAGAGCTCGTCCTTGACGTGCAGCCACGAGGCCGGCATGCCCGCGGTGATCGGGTGCTCGCGGTTCCTCACGACCACGGTGAAGTCGGCCTGCGGACCGTGGGAGCCGCCCGGGCCCGGCGTCGTGTCTCGCACCTCCTTGCCCGCCTCGTCGAAGTAGACGTAGGGACCGCTCTTCTCGCTGCGGCCGCCCCAGCCGCCGAGGCCGATCATCTCGTTGTAGGCGGTCCACTCCGGGAACGAGTTGTCGGCCGCGTGCACGACGACGAAGCCGCCGCCGCCGCGGACGTAGGCCTCGAAGGCCTCCCGCGTCGCCGCCGGCCAGGGAGCGGCGGCGTGGCCGAAGTTGCTCACCACGACGGCGTAGTCGGCGAAGGCGGGGGCGAAGGAAGGATCCTCACCCTTGGGGGCATGCGTGCGGACATCGACCGTGAAGCGGCCCGAGTCCTCGAGCCACTTCTTCATGCGGCGCGTCGTCTGGGGCCAGTTGCCGTGGTTGTTCTGGCCATCGACGATGAGCGCCTTGAGCGGCTCGGCTGCCGCGACGTGAGGCGCGTGCAGGGCGGAGTGCAGGGCGCAGAGGAACAGCGCGAGCGCGAGCGGACGCATCGTGGGACTCCGGGGGGTGTGACCGTGCAACCCCGGAGTGTAGCCGGTCCGGCGGCGCCGAATCAGGTCGTGTGGTCGGCGGCGGCCCGCGGCGCGATCCACCGCCGGCCGGACGTCTTCGTGGCGGGCAGGTCGCGGGCGGCGCCGGCGGGCGGGGGAGGATAGACGGCCGGTCCCACCGGCGCGACGGTGGGCTGCTGTTCGGCCGCGGCGGGAACATCCTTCGCGGCCGGTGCGGGAATCTGCTCGACCTTCTTGAGGGACTCGACCTTCAGGGCCTCGTCTTTCAGGGCCTCGTCTTTCAGCGACTCCTCGACCACCGGCTTCTGGGCCCGCACGGCCTCGGCCGAGCCCTTCGACGGATCGACGTGATCGAGCGTGGATGCCCCCCAGCCCGTGGCCGGGGCCGCTTCGGCGGGCCGATCGCTGAACGTCTTGACGGGACCCGAGAACGTCGAGGCGGCAGCCGGGGTGGCCGGCGTCACGGGGGCGGCCGGCCGGCCCGCGGGTGCCGCGGCCGGCAACGGGTTGCCGCAGGCGTCGAGCGGCACCTTCGTGACCACCGTCCGCGGCATCCGGACCGTGTACGTGTAGGGCTCGCGCTTCTCGACGACCCGCGGCACCTGCACCGACCGCTCCTCGGTGACGTACTTCATCACCTGCACCTGCACGGGCTCCACCTTCTCCTCGGTGACGAACTTGCAGACCTGGTAGGCGACCTGGCGGACCTGCTCCTCGGGAACCATGCGGCACACGGTGACCGGCACCTTGTTCTCGACCCGCTCGACGACCTTGCGGACCGTCTGCACGGGAACGTGGCGGACCGCCGTCTCGGCGACCATCTTCATGGTCTGCACAGGCACCTGCTGGACGACCTGCTCGTCCACGTAGCGGACCGTCTGCACCGGCACCTTCTGGGTGACGACGCGGTTGACGTAGGTCGTCTCGGGCACCTGCACCGGCGTGTAGGTCGGCTGGTAGACGCGGTTCACCTGGTTGACGACCGCACCCGGCGTCATCTGCCAGGCCCAGCCGCCGCGCTGCCAGACCATGAGGCCGGTGGCGGGATCGACGACCCAGGTGCCCGGGGCCCAGCCCAGCGCCGCCGAGCCCGGCGTGGCGACGGGCGTGACCGTATCGACCGCCTGCGTGCCGACGGAGTAGGCGGTCCGCACGGTCGTCACCGGCTCGGTGACCGTGTACGCCTGGTCCTGCACGCTCGTCTCGTAGACGGGCTTGCGCACCGTCGAGACCTGCTGCTGCACGACGGTCTCGTAGACCGGCTTCATGACGGTGTACTGCTCCTCGCGGGTGGCGGTCTCGACCACGTCGCGGGTCACGTCGTAGCTGCGGTCCTGGATCTGCGTCTCGTACACGGGCTTCATGACCGTGGTCCGCTCCTCGCGGGTCTGCGTCTCCCAGACCGGCCGCTGCACCATGTAGCGGCGCTCCTGGTTCTGCGTCTCCCAGACGGGCTTTTGCACGGTGTAGGACCGCGTGTCGTAGACCGTCTCGTACGTCACGCGGTAGGCGGTGACCTGCTGCTGGTCGTAGACGGTCTGGTAGTCGAGGCGGTAGGTCTGCGTGGCGACGGGCGCGGGCGCCACGACCTGGCCGCAGCAGTCGGCGCGGGTCACGGGCGCGGGCGCGGAGGACATCGCGACGAGGGCGATGCAGGCGAACGACTGCGCACGGCGCAGGGACGTCGGACGGGTCATGGCTTCACTCCTGGAACGAGACCCTTCGAGACTAATCAGGCGGACGGGGGCCGCAAGCGGGGGGTTCAGCAAAAACCGGCGATTTTCCGGGGAAAAATGGCCGTCCAGTCCGCACGAGCGCTCCAACCGGTCCATCTTACGGACGGCCGAAAGTGTCCGGTGGCACGGCGCGGAACCTGCGCAGGCGGCGCGGATCGGGAGGGGGAATTCCTCGGCCCTCTCCCAGAGGGAGAGGGAGAGCGGGGCCTGGATGCCCCGGCAGCCGTGAAGTCAGATCATCTTCTCGAACAGGCGACGTCCGCTGGCGCCGAGTTTCGCCAGGTCCGGGATGACGTAGCGCATGCCGACGGTGTCGGTGATCGTGGCGCTGCCATCGGTGGGCCGCGCGATGTCGTCGGCATGGCGCACCTTGAACGACCGCGGGCCCCGGTCGGTGAGCACGTGCCATTCCGCCGGCTCGCCGTCGGACACCGACTCGATCCGCTCGATCACGGGCACGAGCTCCCGCGCGGCAAGCTCGGTCTCGAGCAGCGCGCGGAGCGCCGGATCGACGCCGGCCAGCGCGTCGATCCAGGCGAGTTCGCCCCCCGCGGCCGCCACGATCGCCACCGGCCCGGCCGGCGCCGTGATCGGAAAAGCCCGCAACACGTCCACATTCTCGTGGCGTCGGCCCCGGACATCGACGAGGTCGAGCCGGCCGTCGGCACGGCGCTCGAGGCTCCAGCCGCCCGGGGAGCCCGGCGCCGGAGCGGCGGATGCATGGGTCGTCATGGACGTGGACTCCCTCGGGGCACGGGTCAGGTCGTCACGGCGGCCTCCTCGGCCGCCCGCAACTGGGCACGGTAGAGCCGGGCGTAGGCGCCGTCGGCCGCCAGCAGTTCGTCATGGGTGCCGGTCTCGACGATCGTGCCCGCGTCGAGCACGACGAGCCGGTTCGCGCGGCGGAGCGTGGAGAGCCGGTGCGCGATCGCGATCGTCGTGCGGCCGAGCACGAGGCGGTCGATGGCCGCCTGGATGATGGCCTCCGTCTCGACGTCCACGCTCGACGTGGCCTCGTCGAGCACGAGAATCCGGGGATCGACGAGGAGCGCGCGGGCGATCGAGAGCCGCTGCCGCTCACCTCCCGAAAGCGCGCCGCCCCGTTCCCCGACCCGTGAGTCGTAGGCCGCCGGCAGGGCGAGGATGAAGTCGTGGGCGCCGGCCGCGCGGGCCGCCGCGACGATCTCCTCGCGGGGGGCGTCGGGCCGGCCGTAGGCGATGTTCTCGGCGACCGAGCCGAAGAACAAAAACGGCTCCTGGAGCACGCAGCCGAGGTTGCGGCGGTAGTCGGAGATCGACAGGTCGCGGAGGTCGTGGCCATCGACGCGGATCGTGCCGCTCGACGGGTCGTAGAACCGGCAGATCAGGTTGGCGAGCGTCGATTTGCCGGAACCGCTCGTGCCGACGAGGCCGATCATCTCGCCGGGCTCGATCACGAGGTCGATGCCGTGGAGGATCTCGCGGGCGCCGTAGCGGAAGTGCACGCCGGAGACCTCGATCCGGCCCTGGACCCGCCCCGGCCTGAGCGGCCGCGCCGGCTCGGCCACGGTGGCCTTCGTGTCGAGGATGTCGAAGATCCGTTCGGCCGCCGCCGCCGCCCTCTGGGTCGCCGGCACCATGCGCACGAGCGATTCCACGCGTCCGTAGAAGCGGGTGATGTAGGCGAGGAACGCGGTCAGGCCGCCCACCGTGACGGCGTCGCGGAACACGAGCAGGGCGCCGGCCGCCCACACGATGAGCACACCGAGCTCCGTGCAGAAGCCGACGAACGGCGAGAAGAACGACCACACCGTGTTGAGCCGGTCGCCGGCCTCGAGCACCCGCTCGTTGGCGGCGTCGAAGCGCTCGATCTCGCGATCCTCCTGCGCGAACGCCTTGACGACGCGGATGCCGGGGATCGTATCGGCCAGCACGCTCTGCATGTCCGCCCAGACCACGCTCACGCGGCTGTAGCCACGGCGCATCCGGTCGCGCACCAGCGCGATCACGAACACGACGAGCGGGAAGGGGATCACGGTGAGCAGGGCCACCGTGGGGTTGATCCAGAACAGGACGCCCACGGTGAACAGCGCCATGAGCATGTTGGACACGAAATCGACGAGGCTCGAGGAGATGAAGGAGTTGAGCCGCTCGGTGTCGCTGGCGACCCGCGACATGAGGTCGCCAGTGCGGCGTCCCGAGAAGAAATCGAGCGACAGGGATTGCATGTGGGCGTAGACGCGCAGCCGCAGGCCCGCCGCCACGCGCTCGCTGACCCAGGCGAGGGTCCACGACTGGGCCCAGGCCAGGAGCCAGGCCGCGACTGCGGCGACGAGGAGCAGGCCGAGATACCACCAGACCCACCAGAACGGCACGGCCTGCCCCGACTGCCGGGGCACGAGGACGTCGTCGATGAGCGGCATCGTGAGGTAGGGAGGCACGAGCGCGGCGGCCGTGCTGGCCAGCGAGAGCGCCATGCCGAGGAGCGTCATGCCGAGGTGGGGTCGGGCGAACGGGATCACGCGGGCCAGCGCGCGCCAGGACGGGCTGGCGGCCTCGCCGCGCTGGTCGTCCTCGTCCACGTCGCGCGGCGCGACGGCGGGCAGCGGGTGGTCGGTCGTCTCGTTGGCGGACGCTGCCGCTGCCTCCGGCGTTGGGTCGGGGCGTGCGGTCGCGCCCGCGGCGGCGCCGGGGTGCGGCGAGGGTCATGGGGTCTCGAGGGCGTGCAGTCTCTCGGCCCTGGCGGGGGTGAACAGCCACCGGGCGATC
>JBJTJO010000162.1:0-5646 GCA_046095965.1 Planctomycetaceae bacterium | reverse complement strand
GGGCGGGGCGGAACACGGGGGCGTCCGCCCGCGATTCGTCGAGATTACGGCCGGCCGTGGAGAACCACAATTGCGTGATTTTCCGGGCTGCGGAGCCCGTGCCGCACCGGGCGGCCCTGGAAGGTGTGGATCTCGGCGGTGTGCTGGAAGCGGTCGGGGATGGCGGCGCGTCGGCGGAAGGCTCCGACCATCAGCGTGACGTGTCCGTCTCGGGAAGGACGTCAACTCCCTCGATGAACAAGGGCCGTCTGTCGCGTTCCCACCCCGGGTCGGTGAATGACACGGGGTTCGATCCGGGCTCGAAAGCCTGGGCATCCATGACCCACTCCTGGAATTGCCCACCACCGAAATCGAACCGCTGCGTTCCCGCCCCGACCACCAGTTTGGGCCCGGCCGGCGAAACCGCGCGCACCCGGAGTCGCGCCCGCTGGGCCGTGTCCTGCAGGTTGTACACGTCCACGAAACCCGACTGCCCCAGAACCCGCCAGTCCATGAACTGCTGCGTCTGGACGCGGAAGATCCCCAGGGGCCCTGTTTTCTCGTAGGGCATCGTCTCGTCGAAGAACACGGCGAACCGTTCGCCGGCAGCCTGCCGGCGTTTCACGGCATCATCGCGAAGGTCGTAGAAGATTTCCGTCACGATGCATTTCTGATTCCGATCGTAGTAGGGTTCGTCGGCGACATAACCGTGATCACGCAGCCACACGGCGACGTCATTGACAATCACGCCCCGATGTGCCAGATGAGTCTCGGGCCACGTCCAGAGCCCGTCGCGGCCCTCGTGATTCCGCACAAGCCGGATGAAGGCTTGGGCTTTGCCCTGCTCGATCATGCGTTGGGCGACGTCGCGCCACTGTAGTTGCCGATACAACTCGTACGGCTCGTCGGGCACGGGGAATGTGACGAAGGCTTTCTTCGGTGCGTAGAGCCGCATCTCGTTCCACGGCTCGAACCAGCGGTCGATGAGCACTACGGACCCCGGGTCCAGGTTGGCATCCAGCCAATCGCGGATTTGCTTGTAGGGGGTCGGCTTTCCCTCGAGGCGGGTCACCATCCACGCCGGCTTGGCGAGGACACCCGCGATCAGACAGGGCAGCGCGACCCGCATCACTATCGGCCAGCCACCCGCAAGGCTGGCGGCGACGATGTCGCAGGTGTAGGCGGCCCAGACGAGAAACACGGGCAGCATCGCGCTGAAGTACGTCACCTTGGCTTTGCCGCCGCCCAGAAGGCCGACATAGGCGTAGACTGCGATGAATCCCGCACCAACGACGATGGTCAGGGCCTCGTACAACGGATCACGTCGGGCATTGGTTCTCCGTATGGTGCGGGCGACGAACCATACGCCCGCAATCAAGAGAAGCAGGGATGCTGCGATACCCGGGAGATTCGCCCCGGCCGTGAAAAACGGAATGACTCTTGGGGCGACCCATGTGAAGTCGCCACCAATCAATCCACCTGTCTCGGCTGATCGCCGCACGTGCTCAATCGCCCGCAGGACGAAGCGAATCATCACGAGCGTGATCAGCGCTGCAGACCCTGCCATCGCTTTTACATGTGGCCGGCGGCGCGGTGCAGGAAGCGACGCGAGCCCGGCCCACAGGAGAAGCCCCCAGCACAAGGCCGCCACGACCCATGCGCAGATGTGGCACAAGCAGGCCATAAGCGTCCACGTCGCCCAGGTCACGTACGCACGTGTTGGGATCGGTTTTCTGGCGCGCAGTCGTGAGAACAGATCCACGGTCTGCAGCGTCATGCCGGCGGAAAACGCCATCACGACAACGTAGTAGTAGGCTTCGCGCGACTGGGCCACGTGGTAGGGAAGCAGACCCATCCAGACGCCGACGAGCACCGCGGCTGCCAGTCCACGGCGGCGGAAGAGCCAGACCATGACTCCAACGACGGTCAACAGGCCGATCAGTGCGTAGGGCTCTCGAACGGACTGCTCGCCGGGAGGGCCCGGCCGAAACCAGTGCCAGACGATCGCGATCGAGTGCGGAAACGGCTGTTGGTCCAGCCCCGGCGGCGTACTCCAGCGTTCGAAGAGGGTCAGCCGCCCAGGCCCCTGAAACAACTCGAACAAGTAATTGATCTCGTCGGCGCGCATCGCCGATCTGTCGAGGTCGATGAACCGGAGCGTGGCAGCGGCGAGCAGAACCACGGCGAGCACGAGCCATCCACCGATGAGTCGCATGCGATCTCCAAGCATTCTGGTGACGACTCCCCGAACCAGCCACCGCACGGTTGTAAGTGAAAAAGGCCTGGTCTGACAGGGCCGGAAAGGTGGCACGCTTGGGAGCGAGCGCAGGTCAGCGGGCACCTGTGTCCTCCCCGCACTGCGCCAACGCGGGCTCCGCTTCCGCTGAACTCCGCCAATACGGAATGCGCCAAGGGATGAATCGGAACCCGTTGCGGAGTTGCCTCTGACTCACCTATTCTTGCATACAGCGTGCGATTACTGAACGGTTTCTCGTTTTTGACGAACGGCTGCGATCGGAGTATCGGAGATGGGGACAGAACTCGATCTTTTGGCACACTATCCCCGCGCTCGTCGTGATGTCGATGCGCGCGGCGCCGAAAAGACCGAGCAGGACCGCGCGATCGCCCGGCGATTCGGCCGAGAGTTTTTCGACGGCGAGCGCCGCACGGGCTACGGGGGCTTTCACTATCATCCGCGGTTTTGGGAGCCCGTCATCCCCGCCTTTCGCGACCATTGGCAGTTGACGGCGGGGAGTTCGGTGCTCGATGCGGGCTGCGCCAAGGGATTCATGCTGTACGATCTGCAGCGGCTCATTCCGGGCATCCAGGTGGCTGGGATCGACGTTTCGGAGTATGCGATCGAACACGCCAAGGAGGAGGTGCGCTCCAGCCTCCAGGTGGCAGACATCAGAAACATGCCCTTCGCAGACGAGTCGTTCGACGTGGTGATCTCGATCACCACGGTGCACAACCTCGACCTGGCCGGCGTCAAGCAGGCACTGAGGGAGATAGAACGCGTCAAGAGGCGGGGCGCGTTCATCACGGTAGACGCCTACCGGGACGAGGAACAGCGGCGGCGCATGGAAGCGTGGAATCTCACGGCCCGCACCGTACTCCATGTCGATGAATGGAAGGCCCTGTTCGCGGAGGTGGGCTACACGGGCGATTACCATTGGTTCATGCCATGAGCCCTCCGCCAGATGTTCGACTGCGGCTGCTGCGGGCGATGAAGCGCATCCGTGCCTACGAGGAGGGGATCGCGATCCGGTATTCCCAGAACCGGATGCGATGCCCCACCCACCTGTCGATCGGCCAGGAGGCGGTTCCCGCTGCGTTGGGCGAGATTCTCCGGCTGGACGATCTGGCCGTCAGCACGCACCGCGGCCACGCCCACTACCTCGGCAAGGGCGGCAGCGGACCGAGGATGATCGCGGAATTGTACGGCAAGGCGGCGGGGTGTTCCGGCGGCAGGGGCGGGTCGATGCACCTCGTGGACCGTGCCGTGGGCTTCAAGGGGTCGGCCGCGATCGTTGGCAACACGATTCCTGTAGGCGTGGGAATCGCCCTGGCGCTTTCACTGCTCGGTGGAGACCGCATCAGCGTCGTGTTTCTGGGGGAAGCGGCGGCAGAGGAGGGAGTGTTCTACGAGAGTGTCAATTTTGCAGCGCTGCGACATCTGCCCGTGTTGTTCGTCTGCGAGAACAATCTCTACTCCGTCTACTCGCCGCTGGCTGTGCGGCAACCGGCTGGTCGGGCCCTTCACGAGATGGTTGCGGGCATGGGGATCCGGTCGATCGCCGCCGACGGTAACCTGGTCGAGGAATGCCTCGCGGTCCTGTCGGCCGAGGTGGGTCGCCTGCGCGCGGGGGGCGGTCCAGTGTTCGTCGAACTCGCCACCTACCGGTGGCGCGAGCACTGTGGGCCGAATTTCGACAATGATCTTGGCTATCGCACCGAAGAGGAGTTCCAGGCTTGGAAAAAACGGGACCCGGTCGCCCTGTATGAGTCCATGCTCCGCGGGGATGGGGTGATCGACGATGCCGGCCTGTCTGCGATGGGCCGCGAGATCGCGACCGAGGTCGATGCCGCCTTCTCCTTTGCCGAGGCAGCCCCGTTTCCGGATCCGGCCGAAGCATTCGCCGGTATCTTCGCTGGACCGGAATGACCCATGACGAGTCCGTCCTTCGCCGACGCCGTCAATGCCGCCCTGAGCGATGCCATGGCGGAGAATCCGCAGACACTTTTTTTCGGCCTGGGCGCAACCGACCCCAAGCGTATTTTCGGGACGGCGACGGAATTAGTTGAGCGGTTTGGCGCGAAACGCGTGTTCGATATGCCGACCTCCGAGAACGGCATGACAGGCGTTGCGATCGGCGCAGCGCTCATGGGGTTTCATCCCATCATGGTCCATCAGCGACTCGATTTCTTCCTGCTCGCCATGGATCAACTCGTCAACGGCGCCGCAAAGTGGCACTACATGTTCGGCGGCGGCGACGCCGTGCCCTTGACGATCCGTCTCATCATGGGACGCGGTTGGGGGCAGGGACCGACCCATTCCCAAAACCTGCAGGCATGGTTCGCCCACGTCCCCGGACTCAAGGTCGTCATGCCGGCGACCGTGCAGGACGCATACGGCCTGCTGCTCGCCGCCATCCGCGACCCGAATCCAGTCCTCGTGCTCGAACACCGCTGGCTGCACGCGCAGCAGGGCGACTTCGCTCGCACCGCCGTGCCGCTCGGCTCCGCGCAGGTGCTCCGCGCCGGAAGCGACGTCACGCTCGTGGGGATGTCGTACATGAGCCTCGAGGCGCTGCGTGCTGCGGAGTTCCTCGCGGGACACGGCATCTCGGCTGAGGTCGTGGACCTGCGAACGGTTTCTCCGATCGACTGGCCGACGATCGAGGCGTCGGTGCGAAAGACGGGACGACTGGTGGCCCTGGACACGGCCGACGAGGTGTGCTGCATCGCCGGACACGTCGTCGCAACCTGTGTTCAGCGATTGTTCTCCACGTTGAAAGCCGCCCCGATCGTGGTCGCCTCGCCGCACTGCCCAGTGCCGACCTCCGTCGCGCTCACGAAATGCTTCTATCCGGGCGCATCCCAGATCGTCGAGGCGGTCGCGCGAACACTTGGTCAAACCATCCCGGCAAGCGCCGACCGGCTCGATATCGAACCGCACGACGTGCCGGGGCCGTGGTTCAAGGGTCCCTTTTGATGTTCAAGGCCGCCGTGCTTCGCGACCTGCGGAAGCCTCTCGAAATCGTTGACGGCGTGGGCTTGACCGGTCTGAACAACGGGCAGGTGCTCGTCCAAGTCGCGTACAGCGGCGTATGCCATTCGCAGGTCATGGAGGTCGAGGGGCTCCGGGGAGACGACCCTCACCTGCCTCACATGCTCGGCCACGAGGGAACCGGGGTGGTGAGGGAAATTGGCGGCGGTGTCACCAAGGTCGCGCCCGGGGATCGGGTGATCCTCGGCTGGATTCGTGGCCTGGGACTCGACGGCGGCCCGGTGCAATTCAACTCCCCGATCGGTCCCATCAATGCCGGCCGCGTGACCACTTTTTCAGAGTACACCGTCGTGTCGGAAAACCGTGTCACGAAGCTTCCGGCCGGCATTGATGGGACCGATCGGGGAGTTGAATTGCACCGGGCCGCCGTCGAGTCC
>JBJTJO010000161.1:0-11069 GCA_046095965.1 Planctomycetaceae bacterium | reverse complement strand
CTGCACGAGTCGCGGCATCGAGTGGCCGAAGAGCGTGCCGGCCGCCCGGTGCGTGCGGTCGCCCGCGGCGCCGACAGCGCCGCCGCTGCCGCGACCCGCGTCCTCCTCGAGCGCCTCGAGGAGCGCCGGATGCCGGACGTCGTCCTCTGGGTGCTCGACCGGGTGGCGGCCGACCCCGCCGCGTCGGCGGAGATCAAGGCCGAGGTGCCGTTCCGCCGGGCCCTGGCCCTGGTGGCCTCCAGCCGCAACGAGGCCGACGGCAAGAAGCGGGCGGCCGCGTTCGACGAGGCGCAGAAGCTCATCGACGGGTTCCTGACCACGTCACCGGAGGGCCGCGCGGCCATCGATGCCTACACCCAGAAGGGCAACCTGCTCATCGAGCGCGGCCGCCTGCGGCTCGAGCAGGCCAAGCGGCCGGGCGCCGACGCCGCCGCCCTCCGCAAGGAGGCGATCGGGTACTTCGACGACGCGATCAAAGCCCTCGACGGCAAGGTGAAGCCCGGCGAGGAGATCAAGACGGTGGACAACGCCGAGGACGCCGTCATCAAGGAGTGGCGCGAGGCGAAGGCGAAGGTGGCGGCACTCAAGCCGAAGGAGCCGCCCAAGGACGAGGATCCGAAGGCCAGGAAGCCGCCGCCGAAGCCTGCCCGGCGCGACGCCGCCGCGGACAAGGAACTCGAGCGGCTCGAGGCCGACGTGGAGGCCCTGCAGGTCAAGCTCGTGCAGACGCGGCTCATGGTGGCAAGTGCCCAGTTCGAGAAGGCGAAGGCCTTCGACGAGAAGTCCAAGGAGTGGACGGCAACCCTCGAGGAATCCACCAAGCAGTTCAAGGAGATCGCCGACAAGTACCCGAACCTCGGCGGCGGCGTCATGGCCCGGTACTACGAGGGGCGCAACCTCGCGGCGCTCGGCAAGCGCGACGTCGCCGTCATGACGCTCGCCGGTCTCGCGGCGCTGGAGGACAAGAGCACGCTCGGCGTCCTGCTGAAGGCGAAGGCCCTGACGACGTCGCTCGAGTGCTGGCTCGAGGAAAAGACGTACGACTCCTTCGACCAGAAGATGCGGGACTTCGCGCTCGACGAGCGGAAGCTGCTGCGGAAGCTGCCCGAGGCGGATCGGCTGGCGCTCCAGTACCGGGCCGCCGAGATGCTCAAGGCGCAGGCCGGCACGGTGCCCCCCAAGGAGGCGGCCCGGGGCAAGGCGATGCTCGCCGATGCCGGCAAGCTCGCCATGGAGGTGGCCAAGATCAACCGCGACTTCGGCGCCGAGGCCCGGGCGCTCGTGCAGTCGCTCGGCAAGGACGTGCTCAACGCCGCGGACGCCGGCTTCGACCGCATCGTGGCCGAGGCCCGCCTCGACATCACGACCATGGAGCAGAACGTGGCGGAGGCCAAGAAGCTCCAGGCCGAGGGGAAGGACGCGGCCGCCGCACTCGCCGCGGCCGCCACCGCCCGCGACGCGGCCCTCGCGAAGCTCGACGAGGCCCTCGCGAAGGCCGACGCCGCGGACAAGCCCGAGGACAAGGTGCCCGAGGAGACCATCAACCAGGTCCGCTCGAACAAGACGCTCCTGCTCTACGACGCCAAGCGCTACGCGGAGGCGGCCGACCTCGGCGCGATGCTCGTCGAGCAGTTCCCCAATGCCAAGGGCAGCCCGCGGGCGGCCGCGGCCGCCATGGCGTCGTTGCAGATGCTGGCGCGGGGTGGCGATCCCGCGGCCGCCGCCACGGCCCGCAAGCGGCTCGACGCCCTCGCCCGGTTCAGCGCGAAGAAGTGGCAGACCGACAAGGTCGGGGCGGACGCCCTCACCATCCTCATCAACACCGCGGTCGAGGCGCGGGATCCGAACGCCCTCATCGAACTCGTCGAGTCGGTGCCTGCGGAATCGCCCGGCCGCGCGGGCGCCGTCGGCCGTGCCGGGACGACCCTCTGGCGGTCGGTCGTCGAGCAGGGACGAGCCGATGCGGCGGCGCGCGTGCCCGACGAGAAGCTCACGGGCTGGAAGCAGAAGGCCCGCGCCTACCTCGACGAGGCGCTCCGCGCCCCCGCCGGCACCGGCACCGCCCTCCGGACCACCACCGCCGCGGCCCTCGCCCGGGCCCAGATGGCCCTCGACGACGGCGACGCGAAGGCGGCGGTGACGATCCTGGAGAACCCGGCCTCCGGGCCTTGGACGGTGGTCAACGACCCGCAGGCGGACGCGACGCTCCGCGAGGGCTCGTTCGCCGAGGCGGTGTTCACCGTCGCGCTGCGGTCGTTCATCCAGGCCGAGCAGCTCGACAAGGCGCAGCAGGCGATGGACGGCCTCGAGCGGCTCGCGGGCCAGGGCGATTCCGAGGAGAAGTCGGCCCGGCTCACCGCGATGTACTTCGCCATGGGACGCGAGTTGCAGGAGCAGCTCGAGCGGCTCGGCGCCGCGGGCGGGGCCGATGCCGACGCCCGCCAGAAGGCCGCCTCCATCCTCGGCGGCTTCGAGAAGTTCCTCGACGGCCTGGCCAAGCGCGACCCCAAGGTCTCGTCGCAGATCTGGGTGGCCACCACCTACCTGACGCTCGGCTCGGGACAGGGCACGGGGGCCGTCGTCCCCAAGGCGAAGGCCGAGCAGTACCTCGACCGGTCGGCGGAGGTCTACAAGAAGCTGCTCGAGAAGAAGGACGACGCCGACGTGGCCCGGTTCGAGCCCTCGATCCGCCTCAAGATGGCCTCGATCTACCGCGAGCGGGGGCGTTGGGACGACGCGGAGGAGCAGATCGCGTGGATCCTGTCGGACCCCAAGCGGCACAACTCGCTCGAGACGCAGGTGCAGGCGGCCGAGATCCTCCAGGCGGCCGGACAGGCCCTCGCCGCCACCGACGCCGCCGCGGCCGAGACGAAGCTCCGCGAGGCCGCCGCCGGCCGCAAGTCCGACACGCTCGACATCTGGGGCTGGCGCAGTCTGGTCGGCAAGGTAGGACGCCAGGCGTTCGCCGGCAACGACGACAAGGCCCTCAAGGCCAGGGAACTGTTCTTCAGCGCCCAGCTCAACCAGGCCCGCTGCCTGCTGGCGCGGTCCCAGCTCGCCGGCAAGGCGCCCGCCCAGTCGCAGGAACTGCTCGCGAAGGCCGAAAACGCGGTGGCGATGACCCGCAAGATGTACCCCGAGATGGGCGGGCCGGCCATGCAGTCGCGGTTCGAGAGCCTGCTGAAGGAAGTCCAGAAGCAGCGGGGCTCGGCCAGCCCCCGGGGTTTCGCGGAGCTCGACGAGAAGGCGGCGGCCGCGAAGCCGTAGGCGATCCAGTCCAACCCGCGGGCGGCCGCCCGCGACACCGGCAGCGAGAGGAAGCGAACCCATGAGGCATCGGACGAAGCGGCCGTCGTGCCGTGCCGCGGCGCTGCCTGCGGCTGTCCTGCTCGCGCTCCTGCCGGGCGTCGCGTGGTCCCAGGCGCCCGACCGCGTCCGCCTCACCGACAAGACGGAGATCATCGGTGAGATCGTCGGCCTCAGCCCGGGCGACGTGGAGATCAAGGACCAGCGCGGCGACGAGCCCCGGAAGGTGCCGATCGACCGCATCCGCGACGTGCTGATCGGCGGCGAGCCGGAGCAGGTGCGGACCGCCCGCAGCCTGCTGGGGCGGCAGGATCCGGCCGGCGCCCTCGACGAACTCGGCAAGATCGAGCAGGGGGAGTTGGACGGGGCCTCCAACAACGTCCTCGCCGAGTACGCCTTCGTGAAGGCGGCGGCGACCGCCAGGAAGGCGACGGCGACCGGCGTGGACCTGGCGGGGGGCGAGAAGGCGCTCCGCGAGTTCGTGCAGAAGAACCCCCGCAGCCACCACTTCTTCCCGGCGAGTGAGATGCTCGGCGACCTGCTGCTGCGGGCCGGCAAGTTCGACGACGCCACGGCCGCCTACGCGGCCCTGGAGAAGGGCCCGCCGGCCTTCCGGGTGCGGGCCACGGCGGCGAAGGCCAACTCCCTCTACGTCCAGAAGAAGTACGCCGAGGCCGAGAAGGCCTACGAGGCGGCGGCCAAGATCGACACCGACCCCAAGGACGAGCCCAGCGCCCGGCAGAAGCGCGAGGCGCAGGCCGGCCGGGCCCGCTGCCTGTCCCGGCAGGGCAAGCCCGCCGACGCGATCACGGCCGTGCAGGAGGTCATCCGCGGCGCCGATCCGGAGGACCGCGAACTGCTCGCCCGGGCCTACGCCGTCCTCGGCGACGCCTGCCGCGCCGCCAACAAGGAGCAGGACGCGATCATCGCCTTCCTCACGGTCGATCTGGTGTACAACACGCTGCCCGAGAGCCACGCCGAGGCCCTGTTCAACCTCGTCCAGTTGTGGCAGAAGGCGGACAACCCGGAGCGGTCCCGCGAGGCGAAGCAGTCGTTGGAAACGTCCTACCCGGATAGCCGCTGGACGAAGGCGTTGGGCGCGGCGGCCGGCAAGGGTTGAGCGGCACGAGGGACGAGGTAGCCTGATTTTCCCGGAGGAGCGGATCATGCACGCGGATGTGACGATCGGTGGACGCGAGGCGGCGGGCTCGTGGCTCGGCGCATGGGCAGGCCGGGCGCTCGTGGCGGCCTGCCTCATGGGCGCCTGGAGCGCGGTGACGCTGGCCCCCGTGCTCGTCCCGGACGTCGCCTCCGCGCAGGAGGAGGGTGACGGCGGCGACGAGGCTGCGCCGGAGGAGGGGACGAGCTACCTCACCTTCCTCTACGTGTCGCTGGGCATCAAGTACGTGATCGTCTTCCTGGCGCTCTCCTTCAGCCTCGTGGCCCTGCTCGTGATGTGCTTCCTCCAGTTCCGCAAGACCGTGATCATGCCGGAGACGTTGAGCACGGCGTTCGAGGCCCTGCTCGACGCGAAGGACTGGCCGGCGGCCGTGGAGCTCACGAAGAACGACGACTCGTACCTGGGGAAGGTCCTCTCCGCCGGCATGGACAAGCTCCAGGCCGGGTCCGGCTACCCGGCGGCCGTCGAGGCCATGCAGGCCGCCGAGGGGGAGGAGTCGATGCGGCTCGAGCACAAGATCAGCTTCGTCTCGCTGATCGGCGCGCTCGCCCCGATGTTCGGCCTGCTCGGCACGGTGGACGGGATGGTGGCGGCGTTCATGAAGATCGCCCAGAGCACGACGACGCCGAAGCCGAACGAGCTCGCCACCGGCATCTCGCAGGCCCTCGTGACGACGCTCATCGGCCTCTGGCTCGCGATCCCGGCCATCGCCGCCTACGCGGTGCTGAAGAACTGGCTGCAGAAGTTCAACTCCGACGTGGATGACGAGAGCATGCGGCTGATGTCGCGGTTCCAGAACGTCGGCAAGAAGTGAGGCGTGCCCCGGCACACGGGGGCGGAGGGACATTCCGGCATGGCGCGCAAGAGCGGCAGAGAACCGTCGAAGACCGACATCGACATGACGCCGATGATCGACGTGACGTTCCAGTTGATCACGTTCTTCGTGTTCACGCTGAACTTCTCGGAGGCCGTCCGCGACGACCGCATCCAGCTGCCGATGAGCCAGCTCGCCAAGCCGGCCGAGGCGCCGCCGCCCGATCCGGTCGCGCTCCAGGTCATGCAGAACGGCAAGGTGATCTACGCCGGCGAGCCGGTGGACATGCAGGACATCGGCGGGTACCTCGAGAACGAGAAGCGGGTGCTCCTCTCGGCCGGCAAGGAGCCGGGCAGGGCGACCGTGGTCGTGCGCGGCCACAAGAACGCGAAGACCGGCATGGTGCAGGATCTCGTCAAGGTCTGCCAGGAGAAGGGGTTCGAGCGGTTCGTCCTGCGGGCCGAATACGACGAACGGAAGTGACGCCATGCCCAAGGAACGCGAAGCCCTCCCCGACAAGATCTCGATCGACATGACGCCGATGATCGACGTCGTGTTCCAGCTGATCACGTTCTTCATGCTCACGCTCAAGGACGTGAGCGTGGAGGGCGACTTCGACATCAAGATGCCGCTGGGCCCCAGCAGCGGCGCGCCCCCGGAAGACGCCATCCCGCCGATCCGCGTGAAGATGACGGCCGCCGACGACGGCGGCCTGGCCAACCTGGCGATGAACGGCTCGGTGATCGGCGACTTCGACGAGCTGCGGCGGAAGATCGCCGACCTCGTCGGCACCGGGCCGGGCTCCAATGCCGACAAGGCCGAGGTGGAATTCGACTGCGACTACGCGCTGAAGTACGACAACGTGGTCCGGGCGATCACGGCCGTCTCGGGCATGGTGCAGCCCGACGGCACGGTCGTGGACCTCGTCAAGAAGATCAAGTTCACGCCGCCGAAGAAGGCGAAGTGAAGCGGCGCACCGCGCCCCTTGTCTGGACGTAGCCGCGGAGTGGCGCTCTGTGGAATGCGGGTCGCGACGTCGTTCGGCCATCGCGGAGCCATTCGGTTGGCCACCGTGTGCAGACTGCCAGTCTGCACCTACTTCGCTGCGCGGAGGCGATCGTGTTTGCCCGGTCCGGACGTGGCCGCGGAGTGGCACTCTGCGGAATGCGGGTCGCGACGTCATCCGGCAACCGCCGTGCCGCCCGACTCCCTCACCCGCGCGGGTGGAACGTGCCGTGCACGCCCTTGAGGCGGCCGGGGTCCACGTGGGTGTAGCGTTGCGTGGTGGCGATGCTCGCGTGGCCGAGCATCTCCTGCACGTGCCGCAGGTCCACGCCGCCGGCCACGAGGTGGGTGGCGAAGCTGTGGCGGAGCGTGTGCGGCCCGATGTCCGGCGGGAGCCCGGCCCGCGCGGCGTGCTCGTGGATGATCTCCCAGAGCCGCATCCGGGAGAGGCGGTTGCCCCGCGACGAGAGCAGTGCCCACGTGGGCGCGCCGCCGGCCCGGGCGGCGAAGTCCCGCCGCGGCCCGTCGATCCATTCCCGCACGGCGGCGATCGCCCGCCGGCCCAGCGGCACCACCCGCTCCTTGTTTCCCTTGCCGCGGCAGGTGCAGAAGCTCTCGGCGAGGTGGACGTCGGTGAGCCGCAGCGACGACACCTCCGACGCCCGGCAGCCCGTGGCGTAGAGCAATTCGAGCAGCGCGCGGTCGCGACGGCCGGTCGCCGTGCCCCGGTCGGGCGTGTCGAGGAGCCGGTCCACCTGCGCGGGCGAGAGCGTGCCGGGGATGACGTCGTCGGGGCGGCCGGCGGCGACGAGCTCGGCCGGGCTCTCGGCGACGACGCCCTCGAGCTGCAGGAACGCGTAGAAGGTCCGCAGCGTGGCGGCCTGGCGGGCGATGCTCGCCCGCGCGAGCCCCTTGCTCGCGAGGTGGGCGAAGTAGTCGCCGAGCCCGCGGATGTCCACCGCCGCGGCGGACCGGCCGCCGAGCCAGGCGGCGAAGTCGCGGAGATCGCGGCGGTAGGCGGCCTGCGTGTTGACGGCCAGGCCGCGCTCGTGGCGGACGTAGTCGAGGAACCGCTCGACGAGCACGCCCGTGGCCCCCGCCGCCGGCGCGACCGGCCCCGTGTCGAGGATCACCCGCCGCGCCCGCGGCCTGCCGCTCATGGGCTCGCTCCGTCCGACCGGCGTCCATCGTCCGCGGCAGGCACGGCGTGCTGCATCAACCCTCGCCCTCGGGGAGAGGGTGGCCGCAGGCCGGGTGAGGGTGCCTGCGACGTGCGCACCGAGTTCCCTGCACCCTCACCCCGACCCCTCTCCCCGAGGGAGAGGGGACATGGAGCGTCCACCCTCGACAGACTTCGCTCATCACCGGATCGGGCTTTCCCGATCACCCGTCGTAGCCGAGATTCGGCGCCAACCATCGTTCCACCTCGGGCACCGGCATCCCCTTGCGGGCCGCGTAGGCCTCGATCTGCTCGCGGGTCAGCCGGTCCACCGCGAAATATCGGCTTTCGGGGTGGGCGAAGTACAGCCCCGAGACGCTCGCGGCCGGCAGCATCGCGCAACTTTCCGTGAGCGTCATACCCGCCCCACGTTCCGCGTCGAGCCAGGCGAAGATCGACCGCTTCTCCGTGTGGTCCGGGCAGGCCGGGTAGCCCGGGGCCGGCCGGATGCCGCGGTACTTCTCCTCGATGAGGTCCTCGTTCGAGAGCCGCTCCGCCTTCCCGAAGCCCCACTCGCGGCGAACCTTGGCGTGGAGCCACTCCGCGGCCGCCTCGGCCAGCCGGTCGGCGAGGGCCTTGGCGAGGATCGACGAGTAGTCGTCGTGGTCGGCGTCGTACTTCCGGCAGAGCTCGTCACAGCCGTGGCCGGCGGTGACGGCGAAGGCGCCGAGGTAGTCCTGACGGCCGCTCTCGGCCGGGGCCACGAAGTCGGCCAGGGCGTGGAACACGTCCTGCCCCTGCCGCTCCCACTGCTGACGGAGCGTGTGCACCCGGCCGACCTCGACGCCCCGCGACTCGTCCGCATAGAGGGCGATGTCGTCGCCCACCGCGTTGGCTGGGAAGAAGCCGTAGACGCCGCGGGCCGCGAGCAGCCCGTCTCGCACGATCTCGTCGAGCATCCGCGTGGCGTCGGCGTGGAGCTTCCGGGCCTCTTCCCCGACGACCGCGTCGGCGAAGATGGCGGGATACTTGCCCTTGAGCTCCCACGACATGAAGAACGGCGACCAGTCGATGAAGGGCACGAGGTCGGCAAGCGGGATCCGCTCGAGACTCCGCACGCCGAGGAACTCGGGCACGTCGATCGGGGCCGTCGCCCAGTCGGTCGTCCAGCGCTTCGCGCGGGCCGTGGCGTAGGGGACGAGCTTCGTCTCCTGCCGCCTCCGGAAGTTCTCCACGTCGCGGGCCTGGGCCACGCGGTTGGCCTCCGCGAAGGCCGCCCGCGAGGCCGGGTTGAGCAGTTTCTCGACCACGCCGGCCGCCCGCGAGGCGTCGGTCACGTGGATCACGGCGCCCGAGTAGGCCGGCGCGATCTTCACGGCCGTGTGCCGGGCCGAGGTCGTGGCCCCGCCGATCAGGAGCGGCATCTTCAGCTTGGCGTGCTCGAACTCGCGGGCCACCTGGACCATCTCGTCGAGGCTCGGCGTGATCAGGCCGGACAGCCCCACCACGTCGGCCTCGGTGCGGATCGCCTCGTCGATGATCTTCGTGCAGGGCACCATCACGCCGAGGTCCACCACCTCGTAGTTGTTGCAGCCGAGCACCACGCCCACGATGTTCTTGCCGATGTCGTGCACGTCGCCCTTCACGGTGGCCATGAGCACGCGGCCCCGCTTCGCCTGCTCCGCGCCCGACGCGGCCCGCTCGGCCTCCATGTGGGGCAGGAGGTGGTTCACGGCCTTCTTCATGACGCGGGCACTCTTCACGACCTGCGGGAGGAACATCTTCCCCTCGCCGAACAGGTCGCCGACAACCTGCATGCCCCGCATGAGCGGGCCCTCGATGATCTCCAGGCTCGTCGCGTAGTGGCCCCGGGCCTCCTCGACGTCGGCCTCGACGTGGTCGGCGACGCCCTTCACGAGCGCGTGGGTGAGCCGGGCCTCGACGTCGAGGCTCCGCCAGGCGTCGGCCTGCGACGCCCCCGCCCCGTCCTGCTTCTTGACCGTCTCGGCGAACTCCACGAGCCGCTCGGTGGCGTCGGGCCGGCGGTCGAAGAGCACGTCCTCGATCCGGGTCTTGAGCTCCGGCTCGATCTCCTCGTAGACGGCGAGCTGGCCCGCGTTGACGATCCCCATCTCCATCCCGGCGTGGATGGCGTGGTAGAGGAAGCAGGCGTGCATCGCCTCGCGGACCGCGTCGTTGCCGCGGAACGAGAACGAGATGTTGCTCACGCCCCCCGACACCTTCACGAGCGGCATCCGCTCCTTGATGATCCGCGTGGCCTCGATGAAGTTGAGGGCGTAGCGGTTGTGCTCCTCGATCCCCGTCGCGACCGTGAGGATGTTGGGGTCGAAGATGATGTCCTCGGGCGGGAAGCCGGCCCGCTCGGTGAGCAGTTTGTAGGCCCGCTCGCAGATCGCCACCCGCCGCTCCACGTCGGTGGCCTGCCCCTCCTCGTCGAAGGCCATCACGACCGCCGCCGCCCCGAGCCCGCGGACGATCCCCGCATGCTCGAGGAATTTCGCCTCCCCCTCCTTGAGGCTGATCGAGTTGGCGATCCCCTTCCCCTGCACGCACTTGAGCCCCGCCTCGAGCACCTCGAACCGCGAGGAGTCCACCATGATCGGGACCTTGGCGATCTCGGGCTCGCTCGAGAGCAGCGTGAGGAACTTCGTCATCACGGCTGGCCCGTCGATCATCCCCTCGTCCACGTTCACGTCGATGATGTTGGCGCCGTTCTCCACCTGCTGGCGGGCGACGCCGAGGGCCTCCTCGTAGCGCTCCTCCTTGATGAGCCGGGCGAAGGCCCGCGAGCCCGTCACGTTCGTCCGCTCGCCGACGATGGTGAAGCTGCTCTCGGGGCGGATCTCGAGCATCTCGAGGCCCGAATAGCGGCTGCGTCGCGGCGGTTCGGCGGGCTTCCGCGGCGGATACTGCCGCATCACGTCGGCGATCGCCCTGATGTGGGCCGGGGTCGTGCCGCAGCAGCCGCCGACGATGTTGAGCCAGCCCGCCTCGGCAAACTCCCGGAGCACGCCGGCCATCATCTCGGGCGTCTCGTCGAAGCCGCCGAGCGCATTGGGGAGGCCCGCGTTGGGGTAGCAGCTCACGAACCGGGGCGTGACCCGCGACAGATCGGCGACGTGGGTGCGGAGCTTCTCCGGCCCCAGGGCGCAGTTGATGCCGGCCGAGAGCAGGTCCACGTGCGCGATGCTCGTCCAGCAGGCCTCGACGGTCTGGGCCGAGAGCGTGCGCCCCCCCTCGAACACGGTGAACGACGCCATCACCGGCACCCGCCGGCCGCCGTCGATGAACACCCGCTCGATCGCGTGGAGGCAGGCCTTGAGCACGAGCGTATCGAAGGCCGTCTCGGCGAGCAGGAGATCGACGCCGCCGTCCAGCAGCGCCTCGATCTGCTCGCGGTAGGCGGCCACCATCTGGTCGAACGTCACGTCGCGGTGGCCGGGGTCGGCCACGTTGCCGGCGATCGAGAGCTGCTTGTTCGTGGGGCCGATCGAGCCGGCCACGAACCGCGGCTTGTCGGGCGTCCGCGCGGTCCAGTCATCGGCCGCCTCGCGGGCCAGCTTCGCCGCCACGAGGTTCATCTC
>JBJTJO010000160.1:0-43740 GCA_046095965.1 Planctomycetaceae bacterium | reverse complement strand
GAGCCGGCCAAGATCCTGCGGCCCCAGCGGGCCGAAGGCGTCGCCCGCCACGACGAGCACGGGGATGCCGAGATCGCGGCAGAGCGCGAGCCGCCCCTCGAACGTCTTCCAGTGCTCGCGACGGGCGTCGCCCTGGCTCGTGAGCAGGCCCCCCTGGAAGCTCGCGGCCACCGGCGCGATGCCGTGCCGCGCGAACCGGTCGCGGAGGGCCGCGACGTCGCGCGACTCGAGGAACGCGTCGGCCTGGCCGAGCCAGAGATCGACCGCAGCGACGTGACCTGCGGCATAGTCCTCGAGCACAATCTCGAGCGGCGCCTCGAGGCTGCACACGCTCGCTATGGCGGGACGCATCACCGCAGCCTGTCCCGGAGCATGTCCACGACCTCGTCGAGCGCCACCCGCGCCTGCGCGAGCGAATCGCGATCGCGGAGCGTGACCGTCCTGTCGGCGAGCGTCTGGCCGTCGATCGTCAGGCACCAGGGCGTGCCCGCCTCGTCCTGCCGGGCGTAGCGGCGGCCCACGGAGCCCTTCTCGTCGTACTGGCAGGCCATGTGCGGCTTGAGCCGCCGGTAGAGCTCGATCGCCACCTCCGGCATGCCGTCCTTCTTCACGAGCGGCAGGATCGCCGCCTTCACCGGCGCCAGCCGCGGGTGGAGCTTCATCACGGTGCGGCTCCGGGGCTTGCCGTCCTCGTCGGGCACCTCGTCCTCGTGGTAGGCGTCGCAGAGGAAGGCGAGCGTGGCCCGGTCGGCACCGGCCGAGGGCTCGATGACGTGGGGCACGTACCGCTCCCGCGTGATGTCGTCGAAATACGAGAGCTCCTTGCCGCTCCCCCTGTGCCGCGGTTTTCCATCGGCGCCCGTTTCCAACACCAATTCACCGTCCTTGCGGACGAGTTTGCCCTCCATGTGGCTCCGCAGGTCGAAGTCGCCGCGGTGGGCGATGCCCTCGAGCTCGCCGAACTCGCCGGGCCCGAGGAACGGAAACGCATACTCGATGTCGGCCGTGCCGACCGAGTAGTGCGAGAGCTCGTCGGCATGGTGCTCGCGGAGCTGGAGCTTCCCCTCGGTGAGCCCGAGGTCGAGGTACCACCTCCAGCGGCGGTCGCGCCAGTAGCGGTACCAGGCTGCCGAGTCGGCCGGCTTGCAGAAGAACTCGATCTCCATCTGCTCGAACTCACGGGACCGGAACGTGAAGTTCCGCGGCGTGATCTCGTTGCGGAAGCTCTTGCCCACCTGCGCGATGCCGAAGGGCACGCGGACCCGCGACGTGTCGAGCACGTTCTTGAAGTTCACGAAGATGCCCTGCGCGGTCTCCGGGCGGAGGAAGGCCCGGTCGTCGGCGTCGCCGGCGAGCGCGCCGATCCGCGTCTCGAACATGAGATTGAACTCGCGGGGCTCGGTGAGCGAGCCCGGGGCCGCGGCGTCGGGGCCGAGCACGTCGGCCGCCGCCACCCCGTCCGCGATCGCCGCCGGCAACGGCTGGAGGTCGCCCGTCCACTCGATCTCGTCCACCTGCTTGGCCCGCAGGCCGAAGAATTTCTGTGCCCGGGCGACCGTCTCCGGAGCCGCCTCGTCGCCGGAGGCCTCGGTGGTGACGAACACCTTCTTCCCCCGGTGGGCGGCCCAGCGGCCCTGGAGGTGGTCGTAGCGATAGCGCCGCTTCGACTCGCGACAGTCGATCATCCAGTCGTGGAAGAGGTCGAAGTGGCCCGAGCACTTCCAGACCTGGGGGTGCATGATGATCGTGCAGTCGAGGCCGGCCATCTCGTATTCCGCGGGCGCACCCGGCACGACGGCCAACTCGTCGTGGCCGCTCACCATGTCGTGCCACCAGGCGTCCTTGAGGTTCCGCTTGAGCGCCACGCCGAGGGGACCGTAGTCCCAGAACCCGTTCAGGCCCCCGTAGATCTCGCTCGACTGGAAGATGAAGCCGCGGCGCTTCGCCAGCGACACGATCCGGTCCATCCGCGACTGCTCGTTCGGCTTGTCCATCGCTCGTCCGCTCGAAGGAGGGCTGGCTCCCGCGCGACGCCTCGCGCGGAGCCGTAGG
The DNA here is from genome assembly GCA_046095965.1 of Planctomycetaceae bacterium. GTDB lineage: Bacteria > Planctomycetota > Planctomycetia > Pirellulales > UBA1268 > QWPN01. The sequence continues at coordinate 41,688 of JBJTJO010000160.1, read as the reverse complement.
GTAGCCGGAAACCCCGCGCGGCACCACGCGAACGCGCCGGGCCGTGGCCCGGCGCCGGGATCGTCGGCCGGAGGCCGCCGCGCGGGATCGAGCGCCGTCCGTAGCGGCCGTGCCGCGGACCTTGCTACAACGATCCCATGCGCCTGCCGAGCACCGCCGCATGCCTCTGCGTCGCCGTCCTGACGTGCGTGCGGGCCGACGCGCAGCTGCGGATCACCGAGGAGGTGTCGCTCACCGGCACGGTCGAGGCCGTGGCTGCGGGCGTCGTCACGGTGCGGGACGAGCGGCAGGGGCGTGTCGAGGTGCGGGTCCAGGGGCCGGGCGCCAAAGGCGTGGCGCTGGCCGACGGCCGCATGCTCGAGTTTCCGTCCGAGGTGCGGGTCACGGGCGGGATCGCGGCACGGCAGGTCACCGCCGGCCAGGTCGTCCGGTTTCGGGCGACGATGAACGGCGCCGGAAAGGGGGCCGGGGAGGTCGCCACGGTGACCGTCGGGGACGTGCCCGCCGATGTCGGCGCGACCTGGCCCGCCGGGCCACCGCCGGCCGGCGCGTTCGCACCCTGCGAGATCGTGGCGCCGCTCAAGAACCTGCTCGCGGCGAGGATCGCGGTGGAGCTGCCCGCCGGCAAGCCGTTCCCCAAGGCCGTCGTCGTCTCCTTTCCGCTGGCGAAGGAGGCGGTGTTCGAGATGTCGTCCGCCGATCCGCGGAAGATCGTGGCCGGGGCGCGGGTCGTGAGCCTGGAAGCCGTGCGGCTCGATTCCGGCGACGTCATCGCGCGCCGACTCGTCGCCGAGAACCCCGGGGGGGCCGTGGCCACCGATGGCGACGCGGCCCTCGAACGACGCTTCGCGAAGTTGTCGGCGGAACCGAAGGCGGCGGCCCGCGAGGTCCGGTCGAAGCACTTCGCGTTCCTCACCGATGTGTCCGACCGCGAGTGGGCGATCATCGAGCACAAACTGGAGCGGATGGTCGGCAGGCTCGAGGTCTACTTCGGACGCCAGCCCCAGGGCCTCGTGCAGGGATTCATCGCCCGTGACCTCGGCGCGTTTCCGCCCGGCGCGCTGGCCGATCCGCGGGGCGTCGAGAAGATCCGGCGGGGCGAGGGGGTGTGCATGTGCTCCTCGCTCGGGCCACAGCGCCGCGCGGAGCTCTACTCCTGCGCCGACCACGGCGTCATCCAGCACGAGTGCGCACACGGCTTCTGCCACCTGACGTTCGGATCGACGGGGCCCACGTGGCTCTCCGAGGGCTTCGCCGAACTGGCCAACTACTGGAAGGACGGCGAGACGGCCGTGGACATCCCGCCCCCGGTGATGGGCTACCTGCAGAAGGAGCCGCGGCGGCGGCGACTGACGGAGATCGCCGTGCCCGGCCGGACCGACCCCGGCACGTGGCAGGACTACGCCTGGCGGTGGGCGCTGTGCCACCTGCTGGCCTCCAACCCCAACTACAACGACCGGTTCAAGCCGCTGGCGATCCAGCTCATGGAGGGACATCCCGAGGCCTCGTTCGAGTCGGTCTATGGACCGGTCGCGAAGGAAATCTCGTTCGAGTACGACCAGTTTCTGAAGGCCGTGGGGAACGGCTATCGCGCCGATCTGGCGGCCTGGCCGTGGCGAGCCCGGTTCCGGCCGCTCCCCGCCGGCGGGAAGACCGACGTGCGGGTGAAGGCCAAGGGGGGCTGGCAGTCGGGCGGCGTCACCGTCGAGAAGGGGACCCGCTACGAGATCGTCGCCATCGGCACATGGCGCACCGCCACGGTCGGCCCCCCGCTCGACGGCGCCGGCGATGGCGCCGGCCGCGGCCGGCTCGTGGCCGCGGTGCTGATCGATGGCGACGGATACGATCTCACAGCCGAGATCCCGATCGGAACCCGCTCCGGGTTCGAGGCCCCCGCGTCGGGCCGGCTGCACTTCCGCTGCGCCGACGACTGGACGGCGCTCGCGGACAACGACGGCGAGCTCGCGGTGACGATCTCGAGGCCCTGAGGCCGGCGGGCCGGCCTGGCCGAGGGCCGGGGTGCGCGTCGCTGCCACCCGCAGGCCGTTGCAGGGGATGGCGATCCCTCCCGCAACATCCCCGGGCGGCATAGGATGCCGGGGTCATGGCGGTGCCACCCTCCGCAGGCACGCCCGCCCACGACGCTGGATGATCCACGGCCCGGAAGACGTCACACGATGCCCCTCACGATCGAGCAGTCGCCGAACGGCGCCCCCGACACGGGCCCAGCCGTGGACAAGAGCGGCGTCCGCGTCCGTGGCATGTTCGCCGAGATCGCCCCGCGCTACGACCTCGTCAACCGGCTGCTCTCCGGCGGCATCGACGTGCGCTGGCGGCGGACGACCGTGCGCCGCGCGCCGCCCCCGGCGGCCGGCGGCGCGATCCTCGACGTCTGCACCGGCACCGGCGACCTCGCCCGGGCCTACGCACGGGCCGCCGGACCCGGCGTGCGGATCGTGGCCAGCGACTTCTGCCGGCCGATGCTCGATCGCGGCGTGGAGAAGTCACGCCACGCGGGCCTGCCCGTGGAGTGGGTCGAGGCCGACGCGATGGCCCTGCCCTTCCCCGCGGCGGCGTTCGACCTCGTGACCGTGGCGTTCGGACTGCGGAACATCGCCGACACCGCCCGCGGCCTCGCCGAGATGGCCCGGGTGCTCAAGCCCGGCGGCACGCTCGCGATCCTGGAGTTCTCGCTCCCCGCCAACGCGCTCGTCCGCGGCTTCTACCTCTGGTACTTCCGCAACGTGCTGCCCGCCATCGGCAACACCGTGGCCCGCAACGCCTCCGACGCCTACACCTACCTGAACAAGAGCGTCGAGGAGTTTCCCTCGGGCGACGCGCTCGCGAGCCTCGTCCGGGCCGCCGGGTTCGACCGCGTGGAGATCGTGCCGCTCACGCTCGGCATCGCCTCGCTCTCCGTCTGCCACCGGGGAGCCTGACGCCATGCCCGCCGACGCCCCACTCCCCGTCGTCCTCGGCATCACCGGCGCGTCGGGTGCGCCGTACGGCGTGCGGCTGCTCGAGGTGCTGCTCGCCGCGGGCCGCGAGGTGCATCTCTCGATCAGCCCGTCGGGCGAGGCCGTGCTGGCGACGGAACTCGGCCGCCGGATCGATCTCGACCGCTTCGACGCCGCCGCGCTCCTGGGCAAGGCCCTGCCCCCGGCCGGCCGGCTCCACTACCACCACCACAAGAACCTCATGGCCCCGATCGCGAGCGGGTCGTTCCTGACCGCCGCGATGGTGATCTGCCCGTGCAGCGGCAGCACGCTCGCCGCCGTGGCGCACGCCATGGGGGAGAACCTCATCCACCGTGCCGCCGAGGTGCACCTCAAGGAGCGGCGGAAGCTCGTCGTCGTGCCCCGGGAGACGCCCCTCTCGCTGCCGCAACTCAGGAACATGCAGGCCATCCACGAGGCCGGCGCGGTCGTGCTGCCCGCCGCGCCAGGCTTCTATGCCCGCGCGGAAACCGTGGCCGACCTCGTGGACTTCGTCGTGGCCCGGATCTGCGACCAGCTCGGGGTGGCCAACACGCTCGTGCAACGCTGGGGCGTGTCGTCCTGATGGCCGCCACGCTCCGCACGTACCTCGAACTCGTGCGGTTCAGCCACACGATATTCGCCCTGCCCTTCGCGGTCATGGCGGCACTGCTGGCCGTGGCCCGGGGCGGCGACGGTGGCGTCGTGGCCGCGGAGCCCGCGACGTGGCTCCGGCCGGCGGCCGGCGTCCTCGCCTGCATGATCGCCGCGCGCACGGCGGCGATGGCCTTCAACCGGCTCGTCGATCGGGCGCTCGACGCGGCGAACCCCCGCACCGCGTCGCGGCACCTGCCACGAGGCGACGTGTCGGCCGCGCAGGTGCTCGGCCTCGTCGTCGCGTCGTCGGCCGCGTTCGTCGCAGCCACGCTCGTCTTCCTGCCCAACTGGCTGCCGGTCGCGCTCTCCCTGCCCGTGCTGGCCTGGCTGCTCGGCTACAGCTATGCGAAACGGTTCACGTCGCTGGCGCACCTCTGGCTCGGCGCGGCCCTCGGCCTCGCCCCCGTCGCCGCCTGGATCGCCCTCCGCGGCGCGACGCTGCTGCGCGATCCCGCCGACATCCTGCCCGCCGCCATCCTCGGCCTCGCGGTCACCGCCTGGGTGGCGGGCTTCGACATCATCTACGCCTGCCAGGACGCCGCCTTCGACGCCGCCCATGGGCTGCACAGCGTGCCGGCCCAACTCGGCGTGCCGCGGGCCCTCCGCCGCGCGAAGTGGCTTCACGTCGCGGCCCTCGCCCTGCTCGCGTGTCTCCCGCTTGCCGTGCCCGAGTTCGGGTGGATCTACTGGCTCGCCTGGGGCGCGATCGCGGCCCTTCTCGCCTGGGAGCATTCCCTCGTCCGCCCCGACGACCTGTCCCGCGTGAACCAGGCCTTTTTCACGGCCAACGCCGCGGTCGGCCTGGTGCTTCTCGCCGCCGTCGCGGCCGATGTACGGTGGTGAGGCACCGCCGGTTGCGGAATCCCGCCGGCTGCGGTTTCCCTGGTGAGATCGTCCCCGAGGCCAGCCCCATGATCCGTGCCGTCGCCCCGTCGCTCGATGCCGTCCGTGAGAAGGTGGAGGCGGGCGTCCGCCTCGACGCCGCCGAGGCCGAATCCCTCTGGGACGAGCGGGTCTCGCTGCACGAGCTCGGGGAACTCGCGAACATCGTGCGCAAACGGAAGCACGGCGACCGCGCGTTCTACAACATCAACACGCACCTCAACCCGACGAACGTCTGCGTCTACCGCTGCACGTTCTGCGCGTTTCGTGCGGATCTCCGTGAGGCCCGCGGCTACGTGATGAGCGACGAGCAGATCCTGGCCCGGGGCCGGGAGGCGGTCGAGGCGGGATCGACCGAGATGCACATCGTCGGCGGGCTGCATCACCAGAAGGACTACGACTGGTATCTCAACGTCGTCCGCCTCCTTCACGACGCCCATCCGACGCTGCACCTCAAGGCCTGGACGCCGGTCGAGATCAACTGGTTCTGCCACCTCACGAAGCGGAGCGTCCGCGACATCCTCGTGGAGATGAAGGACGCGGGCCTCGGCAGCCTGCCCGGCGGCGGGGCCGAGATCTTCCATCCCGAGGTTCGTGACAAGATCTGCGAGCACAAGGCCGACACGCGGGAATGGTTCACCGTCCACCGCACGGCCCACGAGCTCGGCCTGCGGAGCAACGCCACCATGCTCTATGGCCACATCGAGAACGCCTTCCACCGCACCGACCATCTGCTCAGGCTCCGCGAGCTCCAGGACGAGACCGGCGGCTTCCAGACGTTCATCCCGCTGGCCTTCCATCCCGACAACACGCGGCTGTCGCACATCCCGAAGCCATCGGCCGCGATGAGCCTGCGGACGATGGCGATCTCGCGCCTCGTGCTCGACAACTTCGACCACCTCAAGGCCTACTGGATCATGCTCGGCATCGGCACGGCCCAGGCCGCGCTCGCCTACGGCGCCGACGATCTCGACGGCACCGTCCGCCACGAGCTCATCTACCACGATGCCGGGGCGACAACCCCCGAGGTGCTCTCGGTCGAGGAGATCCGGCGGCTCATCCGCGAGGCCGGCCGAGAGCCCGTGGAGCGGGACACGCTCTACCGCCGCGTGGAGCGGGACGGCGTCGCCTGGCGGATCACGACGGCCGGGGCCGCCGAAGGGGCCGCGGCCCGCTGACTCCCCGCGACGGTCGCCACGGGGGGGTGTCGGAATCCGCGTCCCGAGGCCGATTTTTCGGGCGGTGGGCCGCAGGCCGAAAAAAATCCGTCAGGCTCGTGTCCTGTTCCCCGGCCAAATCTCGCCTTTCCCTTCAGGGAGCCCCGCCGGCTCCCGGAGGAGCGCGACGCATGGCCGCGGCAGACCGGACCGATTTCCCCACCTGGTGCGTCGAACCTCACGAGATCCTCGGGCTGCCGCCCGACGAGCGCGACCCGGTCCGGATCGTGAACGCGGCCGCGTGCCGGCTCGGCAGGCTCACGGCCGCCGGTGGCTCCGAGTCGGCCGTCCGCCAGGCCCTCACCCACCTCATTCGCGCGGCCCGCGAGGAGATGCTCCGGATCGCCTACCGGACATGGGCCGAGGTCCGCTGACCGACGACCCGCCGCGTCAGCCCACCTGGCCGAGGCCGAGCGTGGGCCCCCAGCGGTCGAGGATCACCCGCCTCAGGTGCGCGTGCGCCGGCTCGACGATCCCGGGGTCGCGATCGAAGAACCCGACCGCGTCGCGGCGGGCCTCGGCGACGATCGACGAGTCCCGGAGCAGGTCCGCAAGATAGAGCGGCGGCGCGCCGCTCTGCCGCGTGCCGACGAGGTCGCCGGGGCCGCGAAGGAGGAGGTCCTGCTCGGCGAGCGCGAAACCGTCGGTCGTGGCCGCGAACGCGTCCACGCGGGGATGCGGCGCCGCGGCATCGGCCGTCACCGCACCGCAGATGCCCTGCACGCCGCCGCGGGCCACGCGGCCGCGGAGCTGGTGGAGCTGCGCGAGTCCGAACGACTCCGCATCGAGGATCGTCATGAGCGTCGCCTCGGGCACGTCGATCCCCACCTCGATCACGCTCGTGGCCACGATCGCATCGAGTTTGCCGGCGCGAAAGTCCTCCATCACGGCGTCCTTCGCGGCCGGCTTCAGGCGGCCGTGCACGAGCCCGAGCCGAAAGGCCTCGAGTGGGCCGTTCGCGAGCTCCTCGAACGCCGACGAGATGCTGGCCAGCCCCCGCTTCGACTCCTCGACCGCCGGCACGACGACGTAGCCGCGGCGGCCCTCGCGGAGCTTCTTCCGGTAGAAGTCCCACCAGCGATCGAGGTCGGCCGCGGCCACGCGGTAGGTGGCCACGGGCCGTCGGCCGGGCGGCTGCTCGTCGAGCACCGACACGTCGAGGTCGCCGTAGACGGCGTGGGCGATCGTCCGCGGAATCGGCGTGGCCGTCATCACGAGCGTGTGGGGCTCGGCCTGCCCCTGCTGGAGCACCGCCCGCTGCACGACGCCGAAGCGATGCTGCTCGTCGATGACGACGAGCCCGAGGTGCCGGAACCGCGCCTGCCCCGCGACGAGAGCCTGCGTGCCGACCACGATGCCGGCCGCCCCCGACGCGATCCGCTCGAGGATCCGCTCCCGCCGCTTCGCCGGCTGGCCGCCGACGAGGAGCTGCACTTCCACGCCGCTGCCGGCGAGCATCCGCGCGAGCGTGGCCGCGTGCTGCCGGGCGAGAAGCTCGGTCGGCGCCATGATCGCGGCCTGGAACCGCTCGGGCTTCCCGTCGGCGCCGGTCACCGGCCGCGGCTCGCCACCGTCGATGGCCGCCTGCTTCACGATCGTGCCGACGGCCGCGAGCATGGCGTAGACGGCGACGGCGGTCTTGCCGCTGCCCACGTCTCCCTGGAGCAGCCGGTTCATCGGCTCGGGCCGGGCCAAGTCGGCGGCGATCTCGGCGCAGACCCTGCGCTGGGCGGCCGTGAAGTCGAACGGGAACCGCGCGCGGATCCGGCCGTCGAGGCGGGAATCGACGACGATCGCGGGCGCCGCCCGCCGCTCCCGCTGCCGGCTGCGGTGCATCCGCAGCGCGAGCTGGAGCATGAACAGCTCCTGGTAGACGAACCGCCGCCGGGCGGCGTCGATCATCGCACGCGACGCGGGACGGTGGATCCCGCGGATCGCGCTTCCGATGGGCAAGAGGTTCTTCGCCTCGAGCAGGTCCGCGGGAAACGCCTCGGGCCAGGCGTCGGCGGCATGGTCGAGGGCGGCCTGCACCGCCATCCGCACGTGCGACTGCTGCACGCCCTCGGCGAGCGGGTAGACGGCCAGCCAGTCGGTGCCCGTCCCGTCCTCCCCGGCGTCGAGCCAGCGAACGTCCGGGTGCGGGAATTCCCACGCCGATCCGGCCTGCCGCGGCTGACCGGCCACGACCACCCGCATCCCGACGGCGAACCGCTTCGTCATGAACGGCATGTTGAACCACACGGCGCGGACCAGCGCGCCCCCCGCATCGAGTTTCACGGTCAGCAGCGGCCGGCCGGCCGCGGTCGTGCGCGAGTCGATGGCGGTGACGGCGCCCGCGAGCGACGCGTGCTCCCCCTCGCGCAGGTCGGCCACCGAGTGCGCGCCGGAGAAGTCGCGATACTCGCGGGGAAAATGCAGCAGGGCGTCGCGGACGGTGACGAGCCCGAGCTTCACGAGCCGCTGCGCCCGCGCGGTCCCCACGCCCGGCAGCCGCTCGAGCGGCATGACGAGCGCCGGCTCACGTGCGGTCGATGCAGAGGCGTCCATGCACGAAGTCTACGTCGTTCCCCCTTCTCCCCGCGGGAGACCCGTCATTCCCTGCTCCTTCGTACCCTGGGAGGCCAGGTATGTCCCGCTCCCTCTCCCTCTGGGAGAGGGCCGGGGTGAGGGTGCCTTGCTGATCAACCGAAACGCCCCTGCACCCTCACCCGGCCTTCGGCCACCCTCTCCCCGAGGGTGAGGGAAAGAAACGCTGCTCTTTTCGCCTTCGGACGCACACGGCAAGCCGTCACACACCCCCGTTGCGCTGCAGCTCCTTGTAGGCCTCGACGGCCATCTCGTCGCAACGCTCGTTCTCGGCGTGGCCCGAGTGGCCGGCCACGTGGGTGAAGCGGATCCTGTGCGCCGCGGCGAGCCGGTCGAGCTCCCGCCACAGGTCCTCGTTCTTCACCGGCACGAGGCGCCCCTTCTCCTTCCGCTTCCAGCCCTGGCTCTTCCAGCGCGGCAGCCACTCGGCGAGGCCCGTGCCGACGTAAACGCTGTCGGTGACGAGCTCCACGACGGCGGGCCGCTTGAGCTGCTTGAGGCCCTCGACGACGGCCGTAAGCTCCATGCGGTTGTTCGTGGTGTCGCGCTCGGCGCCCGAGTCGCTCGTCTCCCGGCCGCTGCCGGGGTGGCGGAGGATGTAGGCCCAGCCGCCGGGTCCGGGATTCCCGCTGCAGGCCCCGTCTGTGAACAGCACCACCTCGGCCCCGTCGCGCTCCTTCGCCATCGCCGCCTCCTCCAGGTTTGTGCGCTCAGAGGCCCGTCACGAGGCCGCCGCCAGCGCCGGCTCCGCGGGCCGGTCCGCCGCCAGCCGCAGCGGCAGACGCACGGTGAAGGTGCTGCCGCGGCCCAACTGGCTCGCGAGCGTCACGTCTCCCCCGAGCAGCCGGCAGAGCTCGCGCACGATCGACAGCCCCAGCCCGGTGCCGGAGTATTCGCGGGTCATCGCGTCGTCCCCCTCCTGGAAGACCCGCCCCTGGCGGAACTTCTCGAACACCGCCTGCTGCTCCTCCTCGGCGATGCCCACCCCGGTGTCGGCGACCTCCAGGAGGAAGTCGCCCGCCGGCTCCTCGGCGACCCGCGCCGTGACGTCGATGCGCCCCCCCTCGGGCGTGAACTTGACCGCGTTCGAGAGGAGGTTGGCGAGGATCTGCTGCACCTTCGCCATGTCCTGCACGACGTTCTCGAGCCCGGGCCCCACGGTGAAGGAGACCTCGATCCGCTTCCGTTCGGCGAGCGGCCGGACCATGTCGCACTGCGCCGAGACGACGGGCTGAATCGCGAACGTGGCCGCCCGCACCTCCATCTTGCCGGCCTCGATCTTCGCGAGGTCGAGGATGTCGTTGATCATCTCGAGGAGCATGCGACCCGACGTGCGGATGTTCTCCACGTAGCGGCGTTGCCGGTCGTCGAGCGCCTGGATCGACGCCAGCACGTCGGAGAAGCCGAGGATGCTGTTGAGGGGTGTTCGCAGCTCGTGGCTCATGGTGGCGAGAAAGTCCCCCTTGAGCCGGTTCATCTCGTAGAGGTTGAGGTTGGCCTGCGCGAGCTCATCGACCTTGCCGTCGAGGGCCCGGTTCGCCTTGCGCAGGTCCTCCTGCGAGTCGATGAGCCCGCGGAGCATGCGGTTGAAGGCCACGCCGAGCTCCTCGAACTCGTCGGCGGTGTGGACGTCGGCCCGAGCCTCGACGTTGCCCCGCCGCACCTCCTCGCTCACCTCGCGCAGGTGCGCGAGCGGCTTGACGATGACGTAGCGGACGATCGCGTAGGCTGCGAGCATCGCGAGGAAGACGGTCATGATCGCCGTGGCCAGGAGGATGGCGCGGTTGCGGTTGATCGCCTTGCGGGTGAGCGCATCGGGCATCACGACCTTCGCCACGGCCATGAGATCCCCCTCCGCGTAGCGCGGGTGTTCCTCGGTGGTGCCCGGCGGAGCCTCGCCGATCACGCCCCGGTACTCGTGGCACACCTTGCAGCTGCTCGTCCAGCGGATCGGCTGGTAGTAGTGGTATTCCGAACTGTCATCGGTGCGGAACTCGCGGTAGTCGCCCCCCTGCCCCGCGAGCGCCGTGGCGCCGGCGGGGTCGTCGGCCTGCGGCGGCCGCTCAAGGAAGTATTTGAGCACCGCCACGTCGAGCCGCTTGTAGCCGGCCCGTTCCTCGGAATCCGCGTCGGGATCGAGGAGCCGCCAGTCGTACCGCTCGCTCTGGAGCCGATTGCCGAGCGTCTCGATCGTGCTGGCGAGGTGCTGCTCCTGTTCCAGCGACTTCCAGTGCTGCTGGAGCATGATCGCATCGACGAGGTGGCGGCCGGTGCTCCGCGTGGTGGCGTAGACGAGCCGCTCGCTGCGGCTGCCGTACCACCAGAAACTCCCGGCGATGAGCACGAACAGGCAGAGCCCGAACAGGAAGCGGCACTTCCGCTCGAGGCTCGTCTCGCCCAGGATGTCGGTGAACGAACGCATGGGTGCTCCGCCGCTGCATGGTACCCGGCGGCATCCGGGTCGCCACCGTGTGCACACCCGGGGCAGGGGCCGATCGGAACCCTCCATCCCCCCGGTCGGCCACCGCGGCGTCGGCTGGTATGCCACCGGGTGCAGACTGCCACTCTGCACCTACTCGCTCCGCGGAGGTAACGCCGATCGGAATCGTCCCTCGTCTGACGGCCCCTCCGGGAGTAGCCGCGGATTGGCAATCTGCGGAATGCGGTGCGGCACGTCGTTCGGCCACCGCGGCGCTCATCACAGCATGTCCACGGGATCGACGTCGATGATCCACGCGACGCTCTGGGGGGTCTTGAGGCCGGCCGTGGCGCGGCGGACGAGCGTCCGGAGCGCCGGGCCGTCGGGGCCGTGGGCCTGCACGTGCCAGCGGAAGCGGTCGCGGAGCCGCTCGATCGGACAGGGCGCCGGGCCGAGCACGCGGACGCCCGTGGCGCCGGCCGCCTCGCGCCGCAGCCGCTCGGCGACGTGGGCCGCCCAGTCCTCCGCGGCCCGGCCGTCGAGGCTCCGGACCACGACCCGCACCACGCTGCCGTACGGCGGGTAGCAGAGCGCCTCGCGGACCGGCAGCTCGCTCCGCACGAAGGCCTCGTAGTCGTGGGCCGCCGCGGCGCGGATCGCCGGGTGGTCCGGGGTGCTCGTCTGCACGACGACGCGGCCGCCGAGCGGCCCGCGGCCGCTGCGGCCCGAGACCTGCGTGACGAGCTGGCAGGTCCGCTCGGCCGCGCGGAAGTCGGCCAGATGGAGCGCGGCGTCGGCGTTGACCACGCCCACGAGCATCACCGCCGGGAAGTCGAGCCCCTTGGCGATCATCTGCGTGCCCACGAGGATGTCGATCCGCCGGTCGCGAAAGGCGTCGAGCGTCCGTTCGTGCGCGCCGCGCGTGCGCATCGTGTCGGTGTCCATGCGGGCCACGGCCGCATCCGGGAACGCGGCCCGCACCTGCTCCTCGAGCCGCTGCGTGCCGGTGCCACGCTGGACGAGCCCCGGGGCAGCGCAACCCGGGCAGTCGGCCGGCAGGCGGGTGACCAGGCCGCAGCCGTGGCAGACACCGCGGCCGCCCGGCTGGTGGAGCGTGAGCGCGAGCGCGCACTGCGGGCAGGTCATCGTGTGGCCGCAGGCCCGGCACTGCACGTGCGTGGCGAAGCCACGGCGGTTGAGCAGCAGCATCACCTGCCCGCCGGACTCGAGGGCCCAGCGGATGCCCGCCGCGAGCCGCGGGCTGATCGCCCCCCGCGATCGGGCACCGCGGTCCCGCAGGTCCACCGTCATCACCGCCGGCAGCTGCGAGCCCCCCACGCGCCCCGGCAGCCGGCACATCGTCCACCCGCCCGCGAGGCAGCGGGCGAAGGTCTCGAGCGCGGGCGTCGCCGAACCGAGCACGAGCGGCACGCCCGCCCGCCGCGCGATCCACTCGGCGACGTCGCGGGCGTGGTAGCGCGGAGCCGTCGCCTGCTTGAAGGACGACTCGTGCTCCTCGTCGATCACGACGAGGCCGAGCCGGGGGGCCGGCGCGAAGATCGCGCTCCGCGCGCCCACGACCACGTTCACGCCACCGGCCGCGATCTCGCGCCACTGGGCGTGCCGCTCGGCGGGCGTGAGGTGGCTATGGAGCACGGCCACCTCGCCGAACCGCGCCCGGAAGCGGTCGCAGGTCTGCGGCGTGAGGCTGATCTCCGGCACGAGCACGATCGCCTGCCGGCCGTGCGCCACCGTCTCCTCCACGGCCTGCAGGTAGACCTCGGTCTTGCCGCTTCCGGTGACGCCGAAGAGCACGATCGTCTCGTGGCGGCCGGTGCGGAGCGGAGCGCGGATGGCGTCGAGCGCCGCTGCCTGTGCCGCCGAGAGCTCGGCCGGCCGCTCGTGGGCGATCGCGGGCCGCGGGCCGCTCCCCACCGGACGTTCCACGCTGCCCACGGGGGCGAGCAGCCCGACCTTCACGAGCCGCGCCACGACCGCGCGGCTCGCGCCGGAGATTCGCGCGAGGTCGGCGGCGGTGCGCGGCTCGGTCGCGGCCGCGAGCACCGCGGCCTGCGCGGCGGTGGGCGTCCGCGCCGGCGTGGCGGCCGTGGCCACGAGCAGCGGGTCGTGCCGGCCGCGGCGCCGGGCCCGCACGCCGGCGGGCAGCACCGCCTCGAGCACCTCGCCCCGCCGGGCCATCCACCGCTCCGCCATCCACTCCGTGAGCTCGAGCATCCGCGCCGAGAGCAGCGGCCGGTCGTCCTCGACGCCGGCCACGGTCTTGAGCGGGGTCGGCGGCAGCTCGCCCGTCCGCACGGCCACGCAGTAGGCGAGCCGCAGCCGGTTGCCGCGGCCGAGCGGGACGCGCACCCGTCGGCCGGGCTCGACCGTCGCGGCGAGCGACTCGGGAACGAGGTAGTCGAGCGGCTTGTCGATGCCGTCGGGCAGCACGACCGTGGCGATCGTGCCGGCGCGCGCGTCGTCCTCCTCCCACCGGGGGCGGCTCTCGAAGAGTTCCCGCTGCGTCGTCTGCCGGTCCGTCATGGCCCCGAGTAGACCGCCCCGGGCCCGGCGGCGAAAATCGCCCTCCACGCGGCGGCCGTGACCGGGCCGTTCCCACGGGCAGAAACAGCGCTGCGGATCGGCGTCTTCGGCGGCAGCTTCGATCCCGTGCACCTCGGCCACCTCGTCGCGGCCGAGTCATGCCGGGAGCAGGCCGGACTCGACCGGGTGATCTTCGTGCCGGCGGCGGTCCCGCCCCACAAGCGCGACCGGGTCCTGGCCCCCGCGGAGGACCGGCTGACGATGCTCCGGCTCGCCACCGGCGGTCACGACGCGTTCGAGGTGTCGCCGGTCGAGATCGAGCGGGGCGGGGTGAGCTGGACGGTGGAGACGCTCACGGCGCTCGCCGCGGCACGCCCCGGCGCCGAGTTCCGGCTCATCCTCGGACCCGACGCGCTCGCCGGCCTGCCGACGTGGCGGGAACCGGAACGCATCGTCGCGCTCGCCGAGCCGCTGGCCGTCGAGCGGGATTCGCTCGACGACGTGGCGGTGCTCGCGAACGACCGCCGGCTCGCGGGCCTCCTCGGCCCCGACCGGCTCGCCCGGCTCGTCGCCGGCCGCGTCCGGATGCCGGCGATCGGCGTCCGCGCGAGCCTGATCCGCGAGCGGATCGCCGCGGGGCGGAGCATCCGCCATCTCGTGCCGCGGGCCGTCGAGGCCTACGTGCGGACCCACGGCCTGTACCGCGACGGATGACGATCAGCCGGCGGGCGGGGTCAGCACCCGCAGCCGCGCGTCGAGCAGCCGGCTCCTGGGCTCGGCGGCCAATCGGGCATCGGGCGCGAGCGCCCGCAGGAGGCAGTCGAGCCGTTCGGCGACGGGCCGCTCCAGGTTGAGGAGCACCCGCGGCGCGCCGTTCACGGTGCAGCGTCCTCCCGGCAGGCCGCCGAGCGGCTCCTCACGGATCTCGTAGCCGAGGTCGCGGGCGAGTTGCAGCGCCTCCTGGTAGAGCCCGAGCGTGTCGGCCATCGGTGGCGTTCCGTGCCGGTCACCGCGGGCCGCCGGAAGGCAGTCCCCGCTCCTCGCGGCGCTGCTCCATGGCCCGGCGGTACTCCGTGTAGCGGGCGCGATCGTCCGGCGTCGTGCGATCGATGATGTTCTTCCGCCAGCGGTTGCGGTCCTCCTGGCTGTCGCCGCGCGGTGGCCCGCCCGCCGCGGCACCACCGCCCCCCTGGCGACTGCCGGCACCGACGGCGTTCGCCACGGCGCTGCCCGCCTCGAACGCCTTGCGCATGATCTCCTCACGTTCGATCTGCCGGTCGAGTTCGGCCCGCCGTTGGTCCGGAGGGGCCGCGAAGTAGGCGTCGATCTGGCCGCGGACCATGTCCCGCATCATGCCGCCCCCCGACCGCTCCACCTGCTTCCGCAGATTCTCGGGGAGGGCGTCCACCTTCTCGCGAATCACGGCCATCGCGGCCACGGCCGCCGTCGCCTCGGCGAGCGTCGCCGGGCCGCCGTTGGCAGCGTACGCCGCCCGGGCTTCGTCCTGGAGTCGGCGGATCTCGGCGACCCGGGGATCGGTCGCGGTCCGGAACCAGCCCCCGAGCCAGGCGCTGAGCAGGCCGACGATCACCAGGACGGCAAGGACGATGAGCCAGAAGCCGACCGTCGAGCCCCGGGCCCCGGTATCGCCGCCGGCGGGTCGCGGCCTCGATCCAGTCGTCACCGTGCTCATGGCAGCGTCGTCTCGCTCGTCACAGGTTCTCGACGTGGCCGTCGAGGTAGAGGAAATTCCGCGACCCTTCCGGGGGCACCCACTCCTCCGACGCGGCGCTGCGTTCGGACTCGGCGAGGTCGAGTTCCAGCGAGGCGGCGTAGCCGACCGCATGAAAGGGCACGAACTCGTAGAGCACCCACGTCCGCCCCGACGAGAGGGCCTGTCCGGTGCGACGCGACGTGAGCACCTGGGCCCGCGTCCGGCCCGCGAGCCGCAGCCAGGGATACTCGTAACTGGTGCCCTCGTAGGGAATCGTCTCGTATTCCTTGGGCCGCTTGTCGGCGGGGATCGCGTCCCACCGCGCCTTGATGTCGTCGGCATCGGGACCGGTCCGCACGAAGAAGTAGTTGTCCGATGGGCAGCGGAAGACATCCCGCGTGTTCTCCGCGAACGGGGCGAGAACGGCGGCGATGCTGGGGCGGATGGGGAGTGGCGGGTCTGCTGGCGGCCAACGGCTCTTCAGTTCGAAACTCGGCAGCCCGGCCGCTTCGGGAAACTTGTCCTGGGGGCCGCCGCCGGACTTCCGGTCGAGGTACAGCGTCATGGCGACGCCGCACTGCCGCAGGTTCGACTTGCAGATCGTCCGCCGGGCCGCCTCCCGGGCCGACTGGATCGCCGGCAGGAGCAGGCCGATCACGAGCGCCAGGACCGCGATCACGACGAGCAGTTCGACCAGGGTAAAGGCACGCCGCCGCCCCGCCCCGGCCGCCGCATCGCATCTCGTCCGCATGCCCACGCCCTCACGTCCTGCCCCGGCCGCATGGACCATCCGCGGCATCGCGTGACGATTGCCGGTCCGTGGAGATTGAACGGTCGAGGAACGGGAACGGTGCATCCCGCACATTCTACAGCAGGTTCCGCCGGGCGGCCGATACGCCCAAAGGGCCGCACGTTCCCGCGGCCCCGGCAGTTCGGCTGCGCGGACCGGGTGGTTGCATCCGGTTGGCGGAAGTCTGCCCGTGCCGCGGTCGGTTCCGGTCAGGAAGACGGGGGCAAGCCAGGGATGTCGAGCGTCGGCGCCAGCGATGCGGATCGGGACCGCCCCGCCGGGACGGACGGGGCCGGCCGCGCGATCCTGCTCCTCCCGGGGCCGCCCCCCGAGGCGACCGCCGTCCAGGAACTGCGCCGGCTGCTGGATGCGACGCGGGCACGGCACGAGGCCGAGGTCGCGGCGCTGCGGGCGCAGGTGCACGAAGCCCGCAAGCTCGGCACTCTCGGCGAGTTGCTCGGCACGACGACGCACGAGTTCAACAACGCCCTGACGACGATCCTCAACTACGCGCGGATGGGTCTCCGGCACCGCGACCAGCCGACCCGAGACAAGGCGCTCGAGCGCATCCTCTCCGCCGGCACGCGGGCCGCGAAGATCACCGCCAGCGTCCTCTCCATGACGCGAGGACGCGCGAGCAACCGGTTCGAGCCGACCGATCTCGGCCTGCTCGTGGAGGACGTGCTCGTGCTCCTCGAGCGGGAGCTGATGAAGTACCGCGTGCAGGTCGAGCGGGAGATCGCCCCCGTGCCGCGGGTGTCGGCGAACCCCGGCCAGCTCCAGCAGGTGCTGCTCAACCTGCTCGTCAACTCGCGGCAGGCGATGCCCAACGGCGGCCGCTTGATCGTGCGCCTCGCCCACGACCCAGCCACCGGCCTCGTGGACCTCACGGTCCGCGACACCGGCTCCGGCATGACCCCCGAGGTGATGCGGCGGATCTTCGAGCCCCACTTCACCACGAAGGCCGGCCCCGACGAGAGCGGCAAGGGGGGCACGGGGCTCGGCCTCTCGGCCTGCCGTGAGATCGTGGAGGGCCACCGCGGCCGGATCCGCGTGGAGAGTTCGGTCGGCAGGGGCACGGCGATCACGATCCGCCTGCCGGTGTTGCAATCCGCCGCCGAACGCCGTCCCGCCAGACGGCGGGACGTTGCCGACGGCCGCGGGGTGCGGCTAGGCTGCCGAGTCCGCCCGGTTGCGGCGAGACTCGGAGCCCCGCATGCGCCTGCCCTCGCGCCGCATCTGTCCCCTCGTGATCGCGATGTGCACCGCCATGGTCCCGGTGGCGCGAGCCGAAGACGAGCCCGCGGATCCCGTCGCCGTCGCGCCGGACGCCACCGACGGCGACGCACGGGAGCCGGCCACCCCCCGCGCCCCTGTGCCGCCCGTTCCGGACGGCACGCCCGCGGAACTCCTCGCCTACATCGAGGGGTTGACCGATCCCGCGCGGATGCCGACGTCCCGCGGCCGACGCCGCTACTACCTCCGCAAGGCGCTGGCGAACTCGGTCGAGGCCGCCGACAAGATCCTGGATCAACTGGAGGCGGGCACGCCCGTGCGGGCCCGGGTGCTGCGGCTCAAGTTCGACACGCTCTCCCAGCTGGCCGAACTCGGCGACACCCGAGCCACCGACCTGCTCGCGACGTTCGCCGCGACGCTCGCCGACGGCCCCGACGCCGCGCTCGCGGCCGAGGCGCGGGCCGTGGCCACCCGGGCCGAGATCGACACGCTCCTGGCAGAGGGACGCGTGGACGACGCCCCCGCCCTCGTCCGTCGGCTGGCAGGAATGCTCGAGGCTGCGCCCTGCGACGTCGGGCTCGCGGAGGCGGCCGCGGGATTCGCGCGGAAACTCGGACGCGTTCCGGGAGGCGAGGCGGCGGCACGGCGGGCGGGCGAGACGTTCGCGCCGCTGCTCGAGCAAAGCGGCGACGTCAGGATCAAGACCCTCGGCCGGCGGGTGGCGGGGGCCATGCGGCTCGTCGGCCTGCCCGGCAAACCGATGCCGATCGCGGGCCGACTCCTCGATGGAGGCGATTTCGACCAGGCATCGCTTGCCGGCAAGGTCGTGCTCGTGGACTTCTGGGCGACCTGGTGCGGCCCGTGCGTGGCCGAGATCGAGAACATCCGCACCCAGTACGACCGCTACCATGACCGTGGGTTCGAGGTCCTGGGCATCAGCCTCGACGCAGACCGGGCGTCGCTCGAGCAGTTCGTCGCCGACGGGAAGATTCCCTGGCCGATCCTCGTGGACGCGGAGACGCCGGCTGGAGGCGAGACGATGGCCGACCGCTACGGGATCAGCGGCATCCCGCAGTGCATCCTCATCGGCGCCGACGGCGTCGTGATCTCCACGACCGCGCGTGGCAAGCGCCTCGAGGCCCTGCTCGCCGAGCAGTTCGACGAGCGCGATCCGCGCGATTGACCGTCACGGCCGCGGGAAATCAGGCGCTCTTGGTGCGGGCCTCGCGGATCGGGATCACCGGCTCCGTGCCCTCGACGTTGCGCTCGTTGATCACGTAGGTCGAGCCCTGCTGGTCGGGCAGGTCGAACATGATGTCGAGCATCACGTCCTCCATGATCGACCGCAGGCCGCGGGCCCCGGTTTCCTTCTTCATGGCCCGGCGGGCGATCGCCACCAGGGCCTCGTCGGTGAACTCGAGCTGGCAGTTCTCCAGCCCGAACATCTTCTGGTACTGCTTGACGAGCGCGTTCCGGGGCTCCCGGAGCACCTTCACGAGCGCCTGCTCGTCGAGCGGCTGGAGCGACGAGATCACCGGCAGCCGTCCCACGAGCTCAGGAATCAGGCCGAATTCGAGGATGTCGTCGGAGTCCACCTGCGGCAGCAGCTCGGCCAGCCCCGCCTCGCCCTTGTGGCCCGCCGGCTGGCCGAACCCGATCATCCGCTTCCCGAGGCGTTTGGCGATGATCTTGTCGATGCCCACGAACGTCCCGCCGCAGAGGAAGAGAATGTTGGAGGTGTCGATCTGGATGTACTGCTGCTCGGGGTGCTTGCGTCCCCCCTGCGGCGGCACGTTGGCCACGGTCCCCTCGAGCATCTTGAGGAGGGCCTGCTGCACCCCCTCGCCCGACACGTCGCGGGTGATCGAGACGTTCTGGCTCGTCTTGCCGATCTTGTCGATCTCGTCGATGTAGAGCACGCCCCGCTGGGCGGCCTCGATGTCGAAGTCGGCGGCGTTGAGCAGCTTGAGCAGCAGGTTCTCCACGTCCTCGCCCACGTAGCCCGCCTCGGTCAGCGTGGTGGCGTCGCCGATCGCGAACGGCACGTCGAGGATCCGGGCCAGCGAGCGGGCCAGGAGCGTCTTGCCCGAGCCGGGCGGCCCGAGCAGCAGGAGGTTCGACTGCTCGACCTCGACGTCGCCCCCCTCGGTGCCGATGTTGAGACGCTTGTAATGGCTGTGCACGGCGACGGCCAGCACGCGCTTGGCGTGATGCTGGCCGATAACGTACTGGTCGAGGTTAGCGACGATCTCCCGGGGCGAGGGGATCGTGGTGAACAGTTGCTTGCTCGTGCCCCGCCGCTTTTTCTCCTGGTCGAGGATCGACTGGCAGAGCTCGATGCACTCGCCGCAGATGTAGACGTCGCCCGGGCCCTCGACGAGCGGCCCCACGTCGCGGTAGCTCTTGCGGCAGAACGAGCAGAAGGCGTTCTTCTTGGTCGTTCCGCCGGCGCCGCGCCTGCCCAGGCCGCCGCCGTCCTTCCCGGTTGGCATCAGTTCATGTCCTCTCGTGGTCAGTCCCGGAAGGTCCCGCTGCCGGCCGCTGCCGGCCGCCGGGCCCGGATGTGCCGATCCGCGTCCGCGGCTCGACGAGCGTTCTTACTTTTCGGTATTCCTCTTCCGTGAGCACACCCTCATCCCGCAGATTCCTCCATGCGACCAGCGTCCTTTCCCAATCGCCACGATCGTCAGCCGTGCGCCGCAGCCAGGCGCGAACCTGGAGGGCCGCGACGACTCCGACGGCCAGCGCCGCGCCCAGCAGGATCGCGATGGTCGGAAGGGGAGGCACGTCGCATGCGATCCCGGGACGACTCCTGTACGCGATTATGCGACCAGGGTCCACCCCGGGTCCAGCGAGTCACCCCAAACCTCCCCGGCTCCGCAGTCGCCCGGGGGGGCGGGGCGGTCCGGCTCGCCGCCGGAGGGCAGAGCCTGCCGATCGGGCCGGTCGTGACGAAAATGTGTGACTTTTCCGCGCCGAACGGCCGATCCCTACCGACATGCGTTCCGTCGCACGATCGGGAAACTCTCGCGCCGCAGGCCTTCCGCGGATTCCGCGGGGCAGGCTCTGCGCGGCCACGGTCATGGTGGCGACGGCCGTCGCGTGGTGCGCGGCAGCCACCACGGGCGGACCGGCCACCGGGGGCGCGCTGCCCGAGCTCGTGCGGACGAAGCAGCGGACGTTCTCGATCCCGTTCCGCCTCCCCAAGCCGCAGGACCCAGCCGCGGAAGCCGCGGCCGAGCGGGTCCTGCTCCAGGTGTCGAAGGACCTGGGCGGCTCCTGGTCGCCGGCCGGCGAGGCTTCCCCCGCCGCGACGGCCTTCTCCTACACTGCCGACCTCGATGGCGAATACTGGTTCCGCCTCCGAGCCGTCGATCGCAAAGGACGGATGCGCGGCGGCGAGGGGCCCGACACGCGGGTGCTCGTCGATGCGTCGGGCCCGCGCCTCGCAGCCCGCGTCTGGAGGGGCGCCGACGGCGAGATCGTCTGCCGCTACTCAGCCGCCGACGATTCGATCGACCTGAAGTCGCTGCAGGTGGAGTACCGCCTCGGCGCCGGGGAATGGAAGACGGTCGCCACGGAGGGCATCCTCGCACGACAGGCACCGGCGCACGTGGTCGGCGAGGACATCTGGTGGGCCGGCGAGAAGGTGGAGGCGCTGACGGTGCGGATCGCCGTGAGCGATGCTTCGGGCAACCGGACCACAAAACAGTTCACGATGGAGTCGGCCGATCCCGGCGTCGATCAGGCCGCGCTGGCCGCGGAGGTGGGCGTCCCGCCCCTGCCGGAGCCCGGCGCCCCGGCAAGCCCGGCCGCCGTCGCGCTCCCCGCGGCCGCCACGCCGGCCCCCACCATGCCCGTCGCGCCCGCCGTGCCCGGGGCGTGGACCGCCGAACCGGCGACGTGGTCGGGGGGCGAGCCGCGGGCCGCCGCCGACGCGTCCGGACGCAGCGTGCTCGTGAGCCGTCCCGCCCCGACCGGCCCTGTCCCGAACACGGCGCGACCGACGGCGAACGCCGGCGACGCGAGCCCGTTGCTCGCGGCGACCGGGCCCACGCCGGGCGCCGATGGCCGCCTCGAATACCGCGGCAGACCGCTGCAACTTTCCCGGTCGCGCCGGTTCGCCTGGGACTACGAGCCGCCGGCGGGCGCGTCCGATGGCCGGAAGTTGCGGGCGGAATTGTGGAGCACGCGCGACGGCGGCGTGACCTGGCAGAGGACCGCGGTCGATTCCGACGGGGCGAGCCCGATCGACGTCGAGGTGCCCGCACCCGGACTGTACGGCTTCCGGCTCGAGATGGTGGCGACCGATGCCCCGACGGGCGGCCCGCGCTCGGGCGACGTTCCCGAGACGTGGGTCGGCGTGGACGAGGAGGCGCCGCACGTGGAACTCCTGGGCGCCGCCCGCGACGACGCCGCCGACGTGCTCGTGATCCGCTGGGCGAGCCGCGACCCGCTGCTGCCGCCGCGCAGCGCGCGCATCCTCTACTCGCCACACGCCGACGGCCCGTGGGCCACGATCCTCGACGGCGCGGAGAACCAGGGCGAGCACCGCTGGCGCCCCGATCGCAGCGTGCCCGCGCGCGTGTTCGTGCGGGTCGAGGTGACCGACGCCGCGGGCAACCTGGGCACGGCATCGAGCCCCGAGGCCGTGGCCGTCTCGCAGTCGCGGTTCGTGGGCAGGCTCGGCGGCCTCAAGCCGCTGCCCCCGCCGGAGCCCTGACCACGCGGGCGCCGGGCCTCACCAGCCCGAGCCGCCACCGCCGCCGTCGCCGCCGCCGGAGAATCCTCCTCCGCCGCCGCCCCAGTCACCGCCACCGCCGCCACCGCCGAATCCCGAGTCGCCGCTCGACCGCGGGGCCGAGGTCATGGCCGCGGACGTGCTCGCCGACATCAGGCCGAGCTGGTTCGTGAAGCCGTCCGTGTCGAACACGGAGTCGGGCGACGAGCCCACGTACCACGTCGGCGGCTGCGTGCAGATGTCGGCGAAAGCCCGCGACCAGCGGCGTTCCACCCCCAGCGCGATCGCGTACGGGAGAAACTTTTCGAAGAGTTCCGGCGTCAGCGGCAGCGAGGCGAGGCGGTGCCCGTCCACCCGCGACAAAAACTCCTCGAAGCCACGGACGTGATCGCGGGCCTGCGCGCCGGCCACGGTTCGGGCCGGCATGAAGAAGGCGAAGAACACGATCACGAGCGCGGTCGTCGCGCCGAGGAGCAGCGGCACCGCGAGCGTCATCGTCTCGTCGAGGTAGCCGGCCCGGGGCAGCACGACCGCTGCGAGCAGCCAGACGGCGGCTCCAGCCACCCCCGCGACGACGGCGTAGCTCGTGCGCGTGGCGTCGGGCCGCTGGCGGTAAAAGCCACGCCCCACGAGATCGGCGAAGATGGCATCCTTGATCCCCGGCAGGCGTTTGTAGAAGGATTCCGCCAACTGCCCGGACGCGACCGTGTCGATCACGCCAGCCGCGTCCGGCTCGCCCTTCTCGTTCTTGAACATGCCCCGGAGCATGCGGAAGCCGGACGGGGAGATGCCCGACGGCACCCACGCCCCCTCGGGCCGCAGCAGGTCGAACGCATAGTCCGCGCGCTTGAACCAGCCACGTGGCGAGGTCTCTCGGATGCGCACGACGCCCTTCACCGCCGCATCGACGAGGCCCGCCATCAGGTCGCGGTTGTCTGGCGTGTTGTCGATGAGCGTGCCCACCTCGGCCGGCCCCAGGCCGGCGGGCGGCCCGTACTGCACGACGAGCGGCCCCGGCCGCGGGTCGCGCCCCACCCGCCACCAGCGCCAGAACATCCCCACGAACGCCAGCACCGGCGCGCCGAGCACGGCCGCCAGCAGCGACCGTCCGGCGAACCACGACGACCAGGCCGTGATGAGCTTCGCCCACGCCGACGGCCGGCGGATGACGCCCGGGTTCCACGCCACCGCGGCCGTGAGCCCCTCGCGCATGCCCAGCGGCCGTGTGGCCTCGATCTCGATCACGTGCGCGCCCCCTTCCGGCGGCGGCGACTCGCTGGCCGGCGCCACCACGTCGTCGGGTGCCCGCGCCGCGCCATCCACCACGATCCGCACGGCCCGCTCCGACGAGCCATGGGATCCCGTGAACCCGTTGGCCCGGACGTTCACGACGTTCGGCGGCAGCGTGATCCGGGCCCGTGCCGCGCGGATCGGGAATGTCCACTCGTCACCGGTGACGTTCCAGTACAGTTCGTCGTGATCATCGAAGAACCGCAGGCCCCCGGTGATCCGGTAGCGGATCACGACCGTCCGCACGGCGTCGGCCGCCCCCGGCACCCGGATCTTGAGGTTCATGTCGGCGCCGCGCCGGCTCTTCGTGACCTCCAGATGGTGGTCGGCCTCGTCCGTGACCGACACGAGGCGGAAGCCGAGGCTGCGCCGCTCCCCGCGCGACGTGACGTTCTGGATCGGGATGGTGCGGATGATCCCGTTCCACTGGCCGGAAAACCGCAGCCGGATCGTCTCCGTGACGTCGAGGCCGCCCTGCGCGTCGATCGCCACGTCAACGAGGAAGTCGTCGATCTCGATGGAGCGGGCGACCGCCGGAGCCGCCGATCCCACCGCGCAGGCGACCACCGCCGCGGCGATCCAGCGGATCCCCCCTGCGTTTCGCGTTGCGAGCGGAAGCCTCATCCCGGCCCCAGCTTCACCGCGGGCACCGCCCGCTCGGCGTCGGTGGTGATCTCGAAGAACTCGCGCTGGCGGAAACCGCCGAGCCCCGCGACGAGATTGCCTGGAAACATCCGCACCGCCTCGTTGAGCTCGCGGACGGAGGCATTGTAGTAGCGGCGGGCCGCCTGCAGCGCGTCCTCGCTGGAGGAGAGCGCGTCCCGCAGGCCCGTGAACTGCTCGCTCGCCCGCAGCTGCGGGTAGGCCTCGGCGACGGCGAACAGGCTCTTCAGCGCTCCGGTGAGCAGTCCCTCGGCGGCCGCGGCCTCCTTCGCGCCTCCCGCCCCGAGCGCCCGGCCGCGGGCCGCGATCACGGCCTCGAGCGTGCCCTTCTCGAAGTCGGCGTACTGCCGCACCACCTCGACGAGGTTCGGCACCAGGTCGTGCCGCCGCTTGAGCTGCACGTCGATGTCGCTCCAGGCGTTGTCGCAGCGGATCTGCCGGGAGACCAGGCCGTTGTAGATGAAGATCGCGACCAGCAGGCCGACCGCGGCGACGAGGGCGACGCTGCCGACGATCGCGGTGGCGGTCATGGCGAGGAGAGGATTCACAGAGTCTGCCTTTCGGGGGGACTGCACCGCTGACCCGGGGAGCATAGTGGTCAGGAACGAAGTGGACAACTCGGCGGGGGCGGCGTCCGTTGTGGCCCGCGCCCGGCGCGGGATAATCGCGAGGCTCTCCTGACGAACCCGGAAGTTTCGCCGTGGCCACCGCCGTCCGCGCTCTCGACATCCTCGCCAACCCCGCCGGCTTCACTCCCGGCACCCCCGCGCTCGTCGTGCTCCACGGCGCCGACGCCTTCCTGCTCTGGCACCTGCTGGCCCTGCTCCGCGAGCGACTCTGCCCCGACGAGGCCGACCGCGACTGGGCCTGGCGGGAGTTCGACGGCGCGGCCGAGATCGACCCGCGCGACGTCTTCGACGAGGCGGCCACGATCCCGATGTTCGCCTCGGCCACCCGTGCCGCAGTGGTCCGCAACGCCGACGGGTTCGTGTCGGCGCACCGCGAGGCGCTCGAGAAACTCGCCGCCGCGCCCCCCCGCGCCGGCCGCGGCGTCGTGATCCTGGAGGTGCGGACGTTCCCGGCGACGACCCGCCTCGCCAAGGCGGCCGCCGCCCAGGGACTCGTGATCGAGACGTCGGTCCCGGCGAAGGCCGACCTCGCCGCGTGGCTGCGCGGCTGGAGCCAGTCGCGTCACGGCATCCAGCTGGCGGCCGCCACCGCCCAGCGGCTGCTCGAGCGGCTCGGGGCCGACCTCGGCCAGGCCGACCAGGCCCTCGCGCGACTCGCCGCGGCGACGCCCGCGGAGGCCCGCACGAAGCCCTTGCCCCCCGAGGCGATCGACGCGATCGCCGGCACGCCCGCGGAACGCACCGCCTGGGAGATGATCGACGCCGCGGGCGCCGGCGACGCGCGGGCCGCGATCGTCCAGCTCGACGCACTGCTGGCCGCGGGCGAGAACCCGATCGGCATCGCCGCGCAGATCGCCGCGGTGCTGCGGCGGATCTCGACCGCGGCCCGCCTGCTCGCGCTGCCTCCCGACGCCGGCCGGCCGGCCGGCGCCGAGGCGGCGCTCCGCGAGGCCGGCGTGGCGGCCTGGCCCAAGGCGCTCGGGCAGGCCCGCGAGGCACTCCAGCAACTCGGCGCCCGGCGGGCCCGCCGGCTGCCGGTCTGGCTGCTCGACCTGGACCGGGCGCTCAAGGGCGACGCCTCCCGGGGCCTGCGCGCGAGGCTGGCCCTGGAGCGGCTGTTCTGCAAGATGGCGCGGGACGCCGGGCCCGCGGGCCGCGGCGGCCGTCCCGCAGGAGCCCGCGCGTGAACGCCGACCACCACCCCGATCCCCGCGACCTCTGGGACAACCCGCTCGCCGCCCGCTACGCGTCGGCGCAGATGACCCGCATCTGGAGCGACAACCACCGCTACCGCCTCTGGCGGCAGGTATGGCTCGCGCTGGCCGAGGCCGAGGCGGAGCTCGGTCTGCCGATCACGCCGGCGCAGCTCGCCGAGATGCGGGCCCACCTCGCGACGATCGACTTCGCGAAGGCGGCGGAGTACGAGCGGCGGATGCGGCACGACGTCTTCGCGCACCTCCACGCCTTCGGCGACGACTGCCCGGCGGCGCGGCCGATCCTCCACCTCGGCGCCACGAGCGCGAGCATCACCGACAACGCCGACCTGATCCTCATCCGCGACTCGCTCGACCTGATCGCGGCCCGGCTGGCGACGGTGATCGAGCGACTGGCGGCGAAGGCCCTGGAGACGAAGGATGTCGTCTGCCTGGGACGCACGCACCTCCAGCCCGCACAGCCCACCACGATCGGCAAGCGGATCTGCCTCTGGATCCACGACCTGCTCCTCGACCTCGAGGAGGTGACCCACCGCCGCAAGCTCCTGCGGGCCCGCGGCATGAAGGGGACGACCGGCACGCAGGCCAGCTTCCTCGAGCTGTTCCACGGCGACCACGCCAAGGTCCGCCGGCTCGACGAGCTCGTCGCCAGGAAACTCGGCTTCCACTCCTCCTACGAGGTCACCGGCCAGACCTACACGCGGAAGGTGGACTCGCAGGTGGTGGCGGCGCTCGCGGGTGTCTCGGAATCGGCGCACAAGGCGGGCAATGACCTGCGGCTCGCCGCCGCGTGGGGCGAGCTCGAGGAGCCGTTCGAGCAGGAGCAGGTGGGCTCCTCGGCGATGCCCTACAAGCGCAACCCGATGCGGGCCGAGCGGATGTGCGGCCTGGCCCGCTTCGTGATGGGGCTGCAGGCGACGGCCGGCCAGACCGCGGCCGTGCAGTGGATGGAGCGCACGCTCGACGACTCGGCGCCGCGGCGGCTCGTCCTGCCGCAGGCATTCCTGGCGACCGACGCCGAGCTCGTCATCTTCGCCAACATCGCCGGGGGCCTCGTCGTGCTGCCGGGCGGCATCGCCCGCAACCTCGACGAGCACCTCCCCTTCCTCGCCGCGGAGAAGATCCTCATGGCGGCGACGACGGCCGGCGGCGACCGGCAGGCGCTCCACGAGGCGCTGCGCACCCACAGCCACGCCGCGACCGCCCGGATGCGCGAGGGGCACGCCAACGACCTTGCCGGCCGGCTCGCGGCCGACCCGCTCTTCGACGCGATCGACCTGGCCGCCGCGATGGACACGCAGGACCTCGCCGGCCGCGCCGCCGCGCAGGTCGAGGAGTTCGTCGGCGGCGCCGTCCGCGCCGCCCTCGCCGACTGCCCGGCCCGCGCCCCCGAGTCGGTGTTGAAGGTGTAGGCCCGTTCCGCGCCCAAGCCGCTCGGCTTGAGGGCCGGTACGAGTTGCGTTCGCTGCGGCGAGGCGCCGCGGCTCCGCATCCTCGTCCCGAGCCCCCGCCGAGCTGCCTCTACGAGTTGAGGAGGCGAGGGGCCGCCCATCGCCTCCTTCGCCTCTCCCTCTGGGAGAGGCCGGCCGCAGGCCGGGTGAGGGTGCTTGTGAGGCTGTGCGAATCCCCCGCACCCTCACCCCGGCCCTCTCCCAGAGGGAGAGGGAGAGATCGCTGCCCGCAGTGAACGTCCGGCGACGGGGCATGGGCGGCCCCGAGCCGGCGCGCTGCCAGCCCAGCGTTGCGGGCAGTCGGCCGGCCGCGCCGCCTACGGCGTCCGCCATGCGTCCGGCGCGTCGGGCTTCGTGGCGGCGAGGATCTCGCGGATGGCGGCGCGGTCGGCGACGGTGAGGTGGGCGAAGTCGCTCCCGCCGGTGCGACCGGAGAGCACCTCGTCCATCCGCTTCCAGAACCGCGATTTCACGTCGTCGGGCAGCGCGGCGAAACTCGCCGAGTAGACGAGGAAGCTGCAGGGGTGCCGAAAGAGCCGCGTCTCGAGGTCGAGGTCGCGGAGCGACCGCCCCCGCGGATCCCGTGGGCCGGCGGCCGCAAACTCGGTGGCGAACGGGCTCGTCCCGGCGATCGGCGCCTCGAGCGGCGCCGCTCCCCGGAACAGGAAGCAGTCCACGAGGGCGGCGGCCGCGCCGTCGAGCACGGTCTCCGTGCTCGGCCAACGCGTGCCCGCCGGCTCGCCGAGCTCGCGATTGAGCGACTCCTCCCGATGGAGCGCCGTCCGGGCGTCGAACGACGCCTTCGTGATCGCGTTGTGCGCGGCGGCCTGGTGCGCGAGTACCGTGAGCGCCACGAGGTCGCTGTGGGGCGACAGGTAGCGGGCGGTGTCGATCCGCCCGCCGAGGTCGGTCATGTTGAGTCCGTCGGGCGCGCCGGGCCCCTCGCCATCGGGCCGCTTCCCGTAGGTGAGGTTGCCGAGGTGCGCGGCCGCTCCGTGCGACCCGGTCACGTACCAGCCCCCCCAGCGCCGCTCGAACGGGGTGGTATCGTCCACGCGGTGGGAGCCCGCGGAGAAGATCGGCTGCCCACCCCTGTCGGGATAGACCGAACGGATGACGTGTCCGGGCACGCCCCGCGTCTGCGACCCGCCGTGGCAGATGAGGCAATCGTCGGTCTGCCGCTCGATCCGCGGCCGCTCGGCCGGATCGTCGTCGAGCGCGTAGAACACGGTCCCCAGGGCCGGATCGGCGACGGAGAACTCCACGACCTCGCCTCCGGGCACCCAACCGACGTAGACGTCGTCGTTGAAGTACAGGGCCCGCGCGTTCGTCGGCGAGATCCGCTGCTGCTGGAGGCTCGTCTTGGAGAACACGAGCGTCTGGCTCGACACCGGCACGTCGAGCGCCGCGAGCACGGCGCGGAGGTAGCCGCCCCGCCCGGCATGCGCGAGCGTCACCTCCCCCGCGTCGAGCCGGCACCGAAGCCGCTCGACGGGGTTGTCCGGCGCGCCCGCGGAGTAGGCGATGGGGGGCCGCTCGAACTCGTCCTCGGCGCGGGCCCGCCTCTCGACGCCCACCGCCACCATGACCGCGACGACTGCCAGAGAAGTGAATCGCATGGTCACCTCCCACCTGCCAGGCGCACCACCAATCCGATCGACCACCCCACCAGCATGGCGTGACCTATTCTGGACGTCAATATCCGATTTTGGGCCACCCGGCGGCTCCGGTCCGATTCGCGAACGTCTCACACGCGGTCCTGGTGCCGCGCCGTCTTGCGGTTCGTGCGGCAGCCGGCGCACAGCCCGGTGACGATGAGGCGGTGGCCCCGGGGAAGGAAGCGGTGCCGCGCGGCCACGGCGTCGCGGATCTTCACCACCTCGGCGCTCGAGAACTCGATGAGCGCCCGGCAGGACGTGCAGTAGAGGTGGTCGTGCTGCGGATACCCGTAGTCGTGCTCGTAGACCGCGCGACCGTCGAGCACCATCTTGTGGAGCAACCCGGCATCGACCATCTCCGCGAGCGTGCGGTAGACGGTCGGCCGACTGGCCCGCCCCCCCGGGGACGTCTTCCGCAGGTCGGCGAGCAGCTGCTCCGCGTCGAAATGCTCGTGGCGGCCCGCGACGTGATCGACGATCACCTGCCGCTGCCGGGTGATCCGCTTGCCGCGGGCCTGGAGATACTCGGCGAACCGCTCGCGGGGCGACAGCGCCACGTCCACGGAGCCGAGCGAAAAGTCGTGGGCCACGGGCATGACGGTGATCCGGCGAGGAATGTCGGCGGTGCCGACATCCTACCACGGACCACGGTCGGGCCGCACGTCGGTCGGCCGTCCGCGAATCCCTGACGCTTCAAGCCGGCCCCGCGGCCGCGCCGTCAGCTTCAGCCCAGGCTGTCGAGCAACCGGTCGAGCGCGGCGTCGAGCTTGTCGGGCGTCTCGTAAGTGCCGTCGGCGATCGCGGCCCGGATCGCGTTGACGCGGTCGAAGCGGATGTCGGCGGTCGCATCGGCGGCCCGAACCGCATCGACCGACAGCGTCACCGCGTCGTGGACCTCGCCCACGCCCTGCTGGGCGGCGGCGGCCCGCGAGGCCTGCGCGGCCTCGACACCCTTCACCGCGTGAGCGGCCTGGGCACCGTGCGTCGAAAAGATTCCGAGGATGTTCATGATTGCACTCCTTGCGAACTGGCTTCGAGTTCCATCTCCCCCACACGACACCCGGTACGCGGCATGCCGTCAGGATGTTCGATGCGTTGTCGTTCCGTCACCCGTCGCCGTTCGAACGCCTTCCATTCTTGCCGCGCTTCCGCGTCCGGGCGACACCAGTCGCCCGCCGACCGCCGATCGGGTTCGCCGACCGGCCGCCGCGGCCCACTTTGATTCATCGACCAGCCATCCGGAATCCTTGAATGATTTTTTTCGTTGCCAATTTTTCCCGTCCTGCCGGGGTGTCCGCTGCCCAGACCGCCCAGCCTGCCACGCGGCTCACATCGCGAACTCCGGCCGCCGCCGGCCGAGCTGGTTCTGGAGCCGCTCGACGATCGCGCTGTGCATCTGGCTGACACGGCTCTCCGAGAGGTCGAGGGTCGCCCCGATCTCCTTCATCGTCAGCTCCTCGTAGTAGTAGAGGATGATGATCAGCCGCTCGTTGCGGTTGAGGCCCTTCGTGACCAGACGCATCAGGTCGCCCTTCTGGAGCCGCCGCGTGGGGTCCTCCCCCTTCTTGTCCTCGAGCACGTCGATCTCGTGCACCTCCTTCGAGCTGTCGGTCTCGCACCACTTCTTGTTGAGGCTCACGAGGCTCACGGCGTTGGCGTCCACGAGCAGCTTCTCGAATTCCTCTCGCGACAGCCCCATGTGCTCGGCCACCTCGGCGTCGGCGGGCGCCCGCCCGAGCTTCGCCTCGAGCGTCTTGATGGCCTCGTTGAGCTTGCTCGCCTTCGACCGCACGAGCCGCGGCACCCAGTCCATGGTCCGCAGTTCGTCGAGCATCGCCCCGCGGATCCGCGGCACGCAGTAGGTCTCGAATTTCACGCCTCGCGACATGTCGAAGGCGTCGATCGCGTCCATCAGGCCGAACGTGCCGGCCGACACGAGGTCGTCGAGTTCGACACCGTCGGGAAGCCGGGACCAGATCCGCTCGCCGTTGTACTTGACGAGAGGGAGATAGATCTCCATGAGCCGATTCCGCAGCTCCTGGTTTTCGGGGTCGGCCTTGAGCCGCTTCCAGATGTCCAGCACCTCTTCGGGGCTCGACTGCGTCGCGTGGTATGCCACGTGGTCCTCCTTGACGGGTCGCCCTGCACCGTCGTGGTGCGGGGCCGCATGCTGATCCTCACGCCGAATTTTCCGGCATCGGCATGGCGGGCTCGGTCGCTCGACGTTTTCTTCCGGGGGCCGCACGGCTTGCCCGGCTTCTCCAGGGTGACGATGGTCAGGCCGCGCGGGCCGGCTCCGCTCCCGACACGGTCGCGAACACCTCGAGGCCGCGGTCCTCCGCGGCCTCCTCCTCGGCCAGCACCTGCGCCGTTGGCAGTTCCCGCGCGAGCGCCGCCCGGACCTGCCGGCGCACGGCTGCCGGCACGAGGACGACCGGCGCGCCCCCCCGCTCCACGGCGATGCGGATCGCGCGGCGCACCTCGGCGACGACCTTGGCGGCCGGCCGCGTGCCCGTGGCGCCGCAGGCCTCGAGGGCCGCGCCGGCGAGCCGCACCGCGGTGAGCCGGCCCTGCGGGTCCCGCGCCCGGCGGCAGATCGCGGCCGCCAGCCGACGGCGCACGATCTCGGCAAGATCCGCCGGCTCGGGTGCTTCGGCCGCGTGATCGGCCATGATTTCCAGCAGCTCGCCGAGCGGCCGGATCGGCACGCCCTCGGCCAGCAGGCACTGCAGCGTCCGCTGGATCCGCGCGATCGACAGCGGCTCGGGCGTCACCTGCGCCACGAGGGACGGCTGCGACTCGCGGAGCGATTCGACGAGTCGCGACGCGTCCTCGCGCGACAGCAGCCGGTCGGCGTGGCGGCGCACCGCCCCCTCGAGCGCCCGGGCGATGCAGCCGGCCTCGTCGAGCACCGTCGCGCCACGGCGGCGGGCTGTCTCCGCCTGCGCATGGCCGGCCCACGTGCAGCGGCGGCCGTCGATCCAATCGACGGCGTCGCTGCCGGCCACCGTGCCCGCCGCGCCCGGTGGCGGGATCACCAGCAGTCGGCCCGGAGGCAATTCCTCCTCGGCCACGAGCTGGCCGGCGACGCTCACACGGTAGCCGCGGTCGGGCAGCGCCAGGTCGTCGCGCAACGTCACCTCCGGCAGGACGAATCCGAGGTCGCCCGCCACACGGGCGCGAAGCGCGGCCACGGAATCGAGGAGCCGGCCCTCGCCCGCCGCCACCAGCCTGACGAGCCCGCGGCCGAGTTCGACGACGACGCGGTCCTCGCCGAACAGGGCCCGCGTCGGCGCGACGTCGGCCGCGACGGAGTCGGCGGGATCGGCGGGCCCGGCCGGCCTGCGCCCCGCCCGCGCGGTGACGAGCGCGCCGGTGAGCAGCACGCCGGCCATGCCGGCCAGCGGCAGGAAGGGAAGGTCGGTGAGCGAGAGGAGCGATAGGAAGACCCCGGTGATCGCCAGCACGTGGGGGCGGGCCGTGAACTGCCGGCCGAACTCCCGCGACAGATCGACCGCCTGGGTCGATCGCGAGAGCAGCAGGCCCGTGGCCACCGACACCAGGAGCGACGGCACGGCGCTCGCCAGCCCGTCGCCGATCGTCAGCCGCGAGTAGAGACCGAGGGCCCGGTCGAGCGCCATGCCGTGCTCGGCGATCCCGATCGCCAGGCCGCCGGCCACGTTGACGAGGGTGATGACGACGCTCGCCACCGCCTCGCCGCGCACGAACCGGCTGGAGCCGTCCATGGCCGCGAAGAAGTCGGCCTGCCGCTGGAGGTCGAGCCGGGCCTGCCGGGCCTGGTCGCGGGTGAGCCCGCCGGCCTGCACCTCGGCGTCGATCGCCATCTGGCGACCGGGCAGTCCGTCGAGCGTGAACCGGGCGGCCACCTCGCTCGTCCGCGTGGCACCGGCCGTGATCACGACGAACTGCACGATCGCGATGATCGCGAAGATCACCGCGCCGACGACGAGGTCGTTGGCGGCCACGAACTCGCCGAACGCCTCGACGACGCGGCCGGCGGCGGCGGGGCCGTCGATCGCGGCCCGGGAGAGGATGAGCCGCGTGGTGGCGATGTTGAGCACCAGCCTGATGAGCGTCGCCCCGAGCAGGAACGTGGGGAACCCGCTCATCTCCAGCGGCGTGCGGGCGGCCAGCGCCCCGAGCAGCGCCAGCACCGAGACGGTGAGGTTCGCCGCGAGCAGCAGATCGACGAGCGGCTGCGGCACCGGTGCCAGCACGACCGCCACCGCCATGAGGATGGCGGCGGGCAGCGCGAAGTCGGCGAGCCCCGCGGAGAGGGGCCGCCGGGCGGGGGCGACGGTGCCGAGCGAGTGCGCCATGGCGGGAGACGAAGGGGTCGGAATCCCGGCCGCGGCACCGCGCCGCAGCCGGAGGGGGCGGGACGATAGCGGCGGCTTCGGAGCGGAGTCCAGACCGCTCGCGGTCGGGGAAAAGGGCTACAATTTGCGGCATCGTCACCCCTCCGTGGAGCCGCGTTCGTGCGCTTTCACCGCTTCGGCCTCGACTTCTCCTATCCCGACTCGTGGACGGTGGACACCGACGACGCCCGCGAGGGTCGCACCGCGGTCACGGTGCAGTCGCCCGACGGGGGCTTCTGGTCGGTCAGCGGCCACGCAACCGGCGGCCGGCCTGCCCACCTCGCGGAGGCGGTCGTGACCGAGATGCGGGATGAGTACCGCGATCTCGACGCCGAGCCGGCGGCCGACGTCGTGGAGGGCCGGACGCTGTCGGGCTTCGACCTCAACTTTTACTGCCTCGATCTCACGAACACCGCACAGGTGCGCACGCTCGAGACCCCCACGGCCATCTGGCTCCTCCTCTGCCAGGCGGAGGACCGCGAGTGGGACCGCGTGGCCCCGGTCTTCGCCGCCATGACGACGAGCTTCGTGCGGGGCCTTGGGGCGGAGCCGGTCACTGAATCACCTGACTGACTGACGCGGGTGGCGCCGGCCGCGCGCCACGATTCTTCGGGCCCCATCATGCACCTGATCGACGGCGGACTATCCACCCAACTCTCCAGGCTGGGCACCTGCATCGACGGCCCGTTGTGGACCGGCCGGGCGCTGCTTGACGACCCGCGGCTGGTGGAACAGGCACACCGGGACTTCGTGCATGCGGGGGCGACGGCGGTCATCACGTCGAGCTATCAGCTCTCGCGCGCCGGGTTCGTGGCCAGTGGCATGTCGGTGGCGGATGCCGACCGCGCACTCACGGAATCCGTGGCGGTGGCACGTCGGGCCGTGCGCGACACCCGCGACCCGGCCGCCCCGCGGGCGCTGGTCGCCGCGAGCATCGGTCCGTTCGGGGCGATCACGCATGATGGCGCCGAGTACCGGGGCAACTACGGGTTATCCCGCGCCGAGCTCGCCGCCTTTCACCGCGAACGGCTCGAGGTGCTGGTGGCGGCCGGGCCGGACGTGCTCGCGATCGAGACGATCCCCGACCTGGTCGAGGCCCGGGTGCTGAGCGGGCTGCTCGAGGCACACCCGAGCCTTCCGAAATGGTTCTCGTTCACCTGTGCGGACGAGCGGCGCCTGTGGGCGGGCCCGTCCATCGAGGACGCCGTGGCCGCGGTCGCCGACACGCCCGGGCTGGCCGCGGTCGGCGTCAACTGCGTGGAACCCGAACTGGTCGCGGGGCTGGCCCGGCGCATCCGGGCGGTCACCGACGTGCCGATCATCGCCTATCCCAACCGTGGTGGAACGTGGGACGCCGCAGCGGGCCGCTGGCGCGGCGCACGCGCCGCGTCATTCGCCGACTGGCTGCCTGCCTGGCGCGACGCCGGCGTCGCGATCGTGGGCGGATGCTGCGGAACCGACGCCGCCGACATCGCCCAACTCCACACCGCGCTCGCCGAGTGATGATGGTTTTCACGTGATCCTCGGGCGTCAACGAGCCCGAGCCGCATGGGTCGAGCCGGTCGGGCCGCCGGCGCCTCGCCCCGAGGGACAGGCGTGGACGGTGAGCGTGTCCGAAATCGTCGCGGCGGCTACCATGTGACGCTCTCGTCCCCCCGGCCGGCGCGGTCACGATCGACGCCATCCACTGGCTCGGCTTCGCCGCCCTCGTCGCGGTGCTGCTCGTCCTCGACCTCACGGTCTTCCACAAGCAGTCGCACGAGCCGAGCCTGCGGGAGAGCGCCTTCTGGACCTGCTTCTGGTCGGCGCTCGCGCTGGCCTTCAACGGCCTCGTCTGGTGGTGGCTGGACGGCAAGGCGGCCCTCGAGTTCCTCACGGGCTACCTCGTCGAGTGGTCGCTCTCGATGGACAACGTCTTCGTGTTCGCCGTCGTGTTCGGCTATTTCGGCGTGCCGCTGAAGTACCAGTACCGCGTCCTCTTCTGGGGCATCCTCGGGGCCGTCGTCATGCGGCTCACGTTCGTGCTCCTCGGGGCCGAACTCGTGGAGCGGTTCCACTGGGTGATGTGGCTGTTCGGCGGGTTTCTCGTCTACACCGGCGTGAAACTGGCCTTTGGCGACGGCGACCACGAGCCGGGCGACAACGCGATGATCCGCTTCTTCCGCCGCATCATCCCGGTGACGAACACGGCGTCCGGCGACAAATTCTTCGTGCGCGAGCAGGGCCGGCTGATGGCGACCCCGCTGTTCCTCGTGCTGCTCATCGTCGAGAGCACCGACGTCCTGTTCGCGGTGGACAGCGTGCCGGCGATCCTCGGCGTGGTCGAGAAGGGCACCCCCTACATGCGGTTCATCGCCTTCACGAGCAACGTGTTCGCGATCCTCGGCCTGCGGGCGCTCTACTTCCTGCTGGCGGGCGTGATGGGCCTGTTCCGCTTCCTCAACTACGGCCTCTCGGCGGTGCTCGTGTTCGTGGGGCTCAAGATGATCGCCGAGGCCGCGCGGCACACCGAGTGGCTGGCCGCGCGGGGCGGCTGGGATGCCCACGCCAAGGGGCATCTCGTGCATCCCGCCGTGTCGCTCGTCGTGATCGTGGCGCTCATCGGCACGAGCGTGGCGGCGTCGCTCATGTTCCCCGAGAAGAAGGGCGGCCCCGAGACCGCCGGCGGCGAGGACTCGCGGCCGCACGCCTGACGCCGGCTTCGCCGACGCAGGGGGGCTCGAGCGCGGAAGCCAGGTGGGCCGCAATGCGCCCTGCCCATGCGGCAGCGGCAAGACGGACGAGCGCTGCCGCCTGCCCACGGCCCCGGGGTGACGTGTCGATCGGGAGGTGGTTGCCCCCGCGGCCAGGAGCGGCGATCATCCGGTATGTCCGCGGGCGGATCGGCCACTTGCCCCCCACGGCCTTTGTGGTATACATGCGTTCATGAACACCCTCGCCATCTTCGAGCAGTTCCGGTCGCTCCTCGGCGAGGAGTCGGCGCGGAACTTCGCCGCCACGCTGGAGGGCATGCTCGACGAGGTCCGCAACTCGGTGACGAAGGAGGATTTCCGGATTCTCCGCGACTCGATCGACGCCAACGTGTCGCGGCTCGACGCAGCGATCGCGAATCTCGCCGAGGCCCAGGCCCGCACCGAGGCCCGCGTCGAACAGCTCGCCGAGGCCCAGGCTCGCACCGAGGCTCGCGTCGAACAGCTCGCCCAGCGTCTCGAACAGCTTGCCGAGGCCCAGGCCCGCACCGAGGCCCGCGTCGATCGCCTCGCCGAGCGCATCGATCAACTCGCCGAGGCCCAGGCCCGCACCGAGGCTCGCGTCGAGGAGCTCTCGCGGGAGATGTCGCTGCTCGTGAAGGTGGTGCGGCGGCTCGGCCTCCGCACCGACGAACACTCCGGCATGATCCTCGAGCTGCGGATCCGCGACCGGCTACCCTCGTGCCTCGGGCTGTGGCTGCGGCGGGCCCGACTCACCGACGTCTCGGCGCTCATCGACCGCGTCGAACCGTCGTTGTCGCTGACCGAACTGGAGGACGTGACCCGCGCCGACCTCATCGCCGAAGGACTGCTCGACGGCCGGCCGGCCTACGTGGTCGGCGAGGTCTCCTGGACGGCCGACTCCGATGACGTGGACCGCGCGGCCCGGCGGGCGGCGGCGCTCGTCAAGGCAGGCCTCGCGGCGGTGGCGCTCGTGGCCTGCGACCGCATCAGCGACAAGACGGCCGCCTACGCGAAGTCGGAGGGCGTGCGCATCCTCCGCCAGGGACGGCTCGTGGCCTGATCGCAGCCGGCCGGATGGACGCTGGCCCCGGAAGGCTTCGTCCACGGAACGTCACAGCGCGTCCTCGGTGCGGAGCGTGACCTCGATGAGCCGCTCCATCACCTCGGCCGGCGACTCGTGCGGGAAGTTCGTGAGCACGACCTCCTTCGCGTAGAGCTTGCCGACATAGCGGCGATGCTTCGCCGCCGACCCGCGGCTGGCGAGGAAGTCGCGGTGGGCCGAGTTGATCACGATCTCGTTCGCGGCCGCATCGTAGCGACTCCGCCAGGGCTGGCCGTGCTCCGGCTCGAGACGGTAGCCCGGCAGGCCGCGGCCGCCCGCACCATCGCCCTCGGCATCGATCACGAACTTGAGCTCCGCGCGGTCGCTCACGTCCACGCCGCCCTGCTTCGCCGTCGCCTCGACGACGACGATCCCGATGTCCGACGAGGCCACGCGGCACGATGCGCCGTCGGTTGCGATCGCGGCGGTGCCAGACACGATCCGCCAGGCGATCGCCACACCGTCCGGAATCGGCGTGCCGTCGGCGTCGCAGGGAGTGGCCGTGAACAGGCATGATCCGCCCGGGGGCCGGCGCGGCCGCCGCGGCGTGACCCGCACGGCCGCGAGCGGCCCCGGATCGGCGGCGAAGAGCGCGGGGGCGTCGGCCGCCGGGCCGCCGGATTGCGGCCGGCGCGACCGCGGATCGGCGCTCGACCCGGAGCCGGTGCCCGCGCGGTCCTGGAGCGCGGGCTCCGTCTTCGGGATGTCGAAGAACAGGTACTCCTCGGCCGGCAAGTCGGCGAGCGCCGACGTGAAGGCCTTGTGCACCTGCTTGAGCAGCTGCCGGCTGGCCCGCTCGGCCTCGGCCTGCTCGCGGGTCGCCACCATCGCCTGGATGTCGGCCGCGATCGCCGGGGCCACGGCCACGAGCGCGTCGAGCGCCGCGTCGGGCACGATGCCCGAGCGGGTGCCGGGCGCCAGGGCCAGGGCCTCGAAATCGACGAGCCCCTCCAGCCGGCGGTCGGTCCACGGGGCCTGCTGAAACGCCAGCAACTCCGCGATGTCGGCGAGCACCCGCGTGCCGTCCTTGCAGACCGCGATCCCGCCCCGCCCCGTCGCGTCGTCACCCCGCAGGTAGAGCTCCACGCCCACGTCGCCGAGCGGGGTCGGATAGCGCCGCGGTATCTCCAGCCGCTCGCCGTCGAACTCGCGCGGCACCACGCGGATCTCGCGCCGGGCCACGGCATCGACCACGTCGATGACCACGCCGGTGTTGCGGATCCGGTCGCGTAGCTCCGCCGAGAGATACCGGGCGATCTTCTCGCCGGTGACGAGATTCTTCGTGGACTCGAGCAGCGGCCCCACCAGCACCCGCGTGCCGCCGGTCGCCAGCCGCCCCTTCATCGGCCGGATCTCGTACTGCCGCCGGCCGCGGACGAGGTGCAATTCGCGGGGTGGCGCGGTGCCGCCCCCTCCGGACGTCATCCGCAATTCCTCGCCGAGGCTCCAGAAACTGAGCAGGCCGATGCCGAACTCGCCGTGCACGCCCTGCCGCCGGGCGGCGCCGAGATGCCGCTTCATCGAGTCGCAGAGGTGCGTGGCGATCCGCTCGAAGTCGGGCGCGCCCGAGTCGTCCGGGGCCACGCCGCGGCCGTCGTCGGCCACCTCCAGGTGGAGCCGACCCCGGGCCCGGCGGCGGACGATGCGGACGCTGGTGGCCCCGGCGTCGATCGCGTTCTCCGCCAGCTCGCAGATCGCCTTGAGGGGATGCGTCTGGGAGTGCGCGATGATCGTGATCGCGTTCCACTGGTCGCCGATCCTGAGCGTGCCGGTGGTGGCCGCGGCCTGCCGAACCCGGGTCTTCTTCATGGATCTTCCTGTCTCGGTGCGTCCGGCCATGTCACGTCCGGCCATGTCACGTCCACGAGAGCCTCTGGCCGGACGGGGCGGTCCACGACGCCGATGGCGATGCGCCGCGCCCGAAGAACCAGCCGCGCCGAGGCGGAGGCACCGCCGCCACGAAGGCCGGCACGTCCCGCAGGCAGGCCGTGACGAGCTCCGTCTCCCACACCAGCGGCGGGCGCGTCACCATGCCCGGCTCCACCCGGATCACGAGCGGCCAGGCCTCGGGTCCGGCCACCTCGAAGCCCCGGCTTTCGATCCGGTCGTGATCGATGGCGTGGATCTCGAACGCCTCTCCGAACATCACGGCCAACGACGTGACGCTCTCGGCGGCCGTCTCATCTCCCGAGAGGGCCGCGTCGAGGGCGGCGCGATCTTCATAGATCGCCAGCCCCTGCTGCACGCCCGACTGCCCGATCACGACCACGTGCACGAGCCGGCCATCGGGGCTGCGGACGTCGATCGCCATGAGGACGAGCCGCACCAGATGACCATCGTCCGGCCCGGGCGCGCGTCGTGCGCGGTCGGGCCGATCGCGCGCCGTGTCGGTCGCGGACCGCAGCCAGGCCGGTGACCCCGGCACGTCGAGCCACGTCGCGCGTGAGTCCCGAACGTACATCGCCGCCTCGTCCCGTCCCCCGACCTCGACGAGCACGTCGGCCGGCTCGACCTCGTCGCCCGAGAGCATCAACCGGGGAACGTGCGGATTGGCCTCGACCGCCGTCGCCAACAGCCGGCGGGCCGCAGGCGTGTCGCCCTCGGCGGCGAACTCGACGAGTGCCCGGGCGTAGGACCAGCCCGAGAAAGGCTCGTCACGCGTGTCCGCACAGATCCGGCGGGCCGCGGCGAAATGCCCCTGCGTGACGAGCAGGTCGAGGTGCATGAAGCGGGCCGCGATCGTATCGGCGGCGTCGAGCCGGGCGAGCATCTCGCACTCCGCAATCGCCTCGTCGTGCCGTCCCATCGTGCCGAGGCACTGCACGAGCCCGCGCCTGCACATGAGCCAGCCACGGGCTTCCGGGATCCGACCCAACTCGCCGGCATACCGCTCGATCACGTCGGCACCGAGCGCCCGCTCACCGGCCGCAAGGCCGGCGCGGAAACATTCCTCGGCGGCGGCCGGTGAGTCCGCGATGTCGCCGAGCAACGCGTGGGCGCTGGCGCAGTCGCGGGAGATCGCCAGCGCCTCGTGGGCCAGCCGTGACTGCTCGGCCGCGAGTCCGTCGCCCGTTCGCTGACCGGCGGCCCGCTGCCGCGGCAGGTCGTCGATGTCGAGCATCATGGCCTCGGCCACGAGCTCCTCCGCAGCGGCGCCGGCGCGCTGCGCCTTCGAGGGCTTGCGTCCGGCACGGATGTCGATCGGTGCCTGGAGGCCGAGCGCGTCGGCCAGCATGCCGAACAATGCCGCCGGGTCGATCGCCTCGTCGTCCGGGCCGTCACACGCCGGCTCGGCACGACGCGGCTTCCTGCCTCGCTTTCGGGCCATGACCCGTGACTCCTTGACGTGTCCTCGGTCCGTCTCTGTCCCGGTCTCCGCGATCCGGATCCGACGACGAGTCTACTCGGACTCACGCTCCGCGATGCGCCCCGCCTCCACCGGCCGTGAGCGTCGCGTAGAGCCGCTCGTGGGCCTCTGCCATGGCCGCGGCGGCGTGCCGGGATCGGGCGAGCGCGTGGCCGTGGGCCCCGAGCCGCGCGGCGAGCGGCGCGTCGTCGAGGACGGCCGCGAGCACGCCGGCGAGCTCCGCGGGTGACCCGGCTGCGTGCAGGAGCCCCGCCCGCCCGTCGTCGAGGAGCTGCGGGAACGCCCCGTGGCGCGGCGCGACGACGGGCACGCCCGCGGCCAGGGCCTCGATCACGGGCAGGCCCTTCGCCTCGGGATGCACGGTCGGCATCGCGAGGACGTCGATCGACTCCAGCAGTGCGAGCTTGCCCGCGCGGTCCACCTGGCCGAGCCAGCCGAACCGCCCGGCCACGCCCAGGTCCCGCGCGAGTTCGAGGCACCCCGCCACGTAGCCGCGCTCGGCATCGACCGTGGCCCCGGCCGCGACGACCTCCACGTCGCGATCCCGGGCCACGATCGCGAGGGCGCGGACGAGCTGGTCGAGCCCCTTCTCGCGGCAGGCCCGCGCCAGATACCCGACCACGAGCCGGCCACCGCGGACTCGCCGCCGCGCCGCGAGGTCGGGGGGCGTCGCGGGAAAGGCCCCGAGGTCGAGGCCGTGCGGGATCACGTCGATCCGGCCCCGCGCGACCGCCAGGCGGTCGGCCATGAAGCCGGCGAACCAGTCGTTCAGGGCCACGAACGCGTCGGCATCGGCGGCCCGCTCGCGGAGCAGGCCCCAGATCGCGGCCCGCTGCGGATCGGGAATCGCGTCGATGAAGATGTCCTCGCCCGAGAGCGTGCAGACGATCCGCGAACCGGTCGCCGCGCGGACGGCGCGGGCCACGCCCAGCAGGAGCGCGTTGGAGAGGTGGACAACGTCGGGCTGCACGTCGGACGCCAGCCAGGCGGCCAGCTTGGCCACCTCCTTCCGCTGGTTGCCGGATTCACCCCGGAGTGCCGAGAGCGTGAGCGACCCGAGATCGGCCGGCCGCGTGCCGCCGGTGCCTGCCGACAGCCAGCGGAGGAGCGGCCGTGCGTCGAGGAGCCGGTCGAGCCAGGCCGGCGCGTGGCGAAAGAA
Source organism: Planctomycetaceae bacterium (assembly GCA_046095965.1). Lineage (GTDB taxonomy): Bacteria > Planctomycetota > Planctomycetia > Pirellulales > UBA1268 > QWPN01. The sequence continues at coordinate 301 of JBJTJO010000160.1, read as the reverse complement.
CGCCACGTGCTCCTGGAGCCAGACGTTCACGCCCCCCATCACGATCCGGCTCTCGGCGACGTTCTCCTCGTCGGTCGTCGTCGGCACGTAGGCCGGCACGAGCAGCGCATCGGTGCCGCGGGCCCGCAGCGCCCTCACGAGGGTGTTGTCGTGGAGGCACGACCCGCAGATGCGGCCCCCGGCTCCGGCGGTGATGAGGACGATCCTCACGCGCCGCGGCCTGCGAGATGCACGAGCCCGAGCGCCAGTTCGGCCGGCGTGAACCCGCACACCCTGCCCGCCTGGCCGAGGGTTCGCGGCC
>JBJTJO010000159.1:0-8667 GCA_046095965.1 Planctomycetaceae bacterium | reverse complement strand
CCCTCGGCGTGCCCGGCCTCGTCAACGCCTACCGGGCGGGCTCGGTGGCGCTGGCCAACAGCGTCGGCACCGGGATCGCCGACGACAAGGGCGTCTACCCGTTCGTGCCCTCCTCCGCGCGGTAGACCGTGAACCCGACGCCGTCCTCCCGCATCGAGAGGTCGGTCATCGCCTTGCGACGGCGGAAGTCGTCGGGCGTCGTGCGGGCGAGCCGCTCGTGCAGCGCCGTGTAGTGCGGCCGCGGCACGCCGCCGGGCGCGAACATCTCGTCGTAGGCCGCTCCCGACGAGTAGCCCGCGAACACCGACTCCGCCTCGGGCGGGGCCGCCGGCGCCTCGATCTGTCCGCCGCGGGGTGTCGTCATCGATGCGCCCGACCGGTCCCTGTCTGGTCCGCGCGCATCGACCCGGAGGCCCCGAAGCCTGCCCGCATTCCGGGCAGGCGATGCCCGGGATCGGGGCAGGTCGCGGAGCCGGCCGCGACGAAACCCGCCTGTTTCCTTGACGAATGCACCGGGGCCGTTAGCCTCGGAGATCGCCACTCTCTCCAGTGCAACTCCCGCGCCAATCGAGGATCCCGTGACCTACTGCCTCGGCATCCGCACCCACCAGGGCCTCGTGCTGGCCTCGGATTCCCGCACCAACTCGGGAATCGACCAGGTCGAGATCTGCCGCAAGATGCACAACTTCGTCGTGCCGGGCGAGCGGATGTTCACGATCCTCTCGAGCGGCAGCCTGTCGCTGACGCAGTCGGTGATGACGCGGCTCGAGCAGGAGTTCCGCACCGGCCGGGGCCTGGCCGCCGCGGAAAACTTCTACGACGCCGCGCGGTGCGTGGGGGGCCACGTCCGCGACGTCGCGGTGCTGGACCGCGAGTATCTCGAGCGCGACAAGATCGGCTTCGCGGTGAGCCTGCTCGTGGCGGGACAGATCAGGGGCGAGGCACCGCAGCTCTACCTCGTCTACGCCCAGGGCAACCCGCTCCGCTGCACGCGGCTCTCACCGTTCCTGCAGATCGGCGAGGCGAAGTATGGCCGGCCGATCCTCGACCGCGGCATCCGCTTCGGCGAGACGACGCTCGAGCAGGCGGTGAAGTACGCGCTGTTGTCGCTCGACTCGACGATGCGGTCGAACGTGGCGGTGGGGCCCCCGATCGACCTGCTCGTCTACGCCACCGACGACTTCTCGGTGAAACGCTACCGCCGCTTCGACGCCAGCGACCCCGACCTCGTGGAGATCCGGGCCGACTGGGAGCAGGCCCTGCGCAAGGCGATCGCGGAACTCCCCCAGGTCGAGTTCGCCTCCCCCCGCTCCCAGGACGGCGTGGCCTTCACCCGCAGTAGCTGATACGGCCCCCACTTGGTCCTCCGGCATGGTGCCGCATCTCGATTGACGTCGGTCAAGTCGCCCAACCGGCTCGGGACTGCCCACACCCTCTCGCCGGACGCTCGCGAAGGACATCCATGTCCTTCGCTCGCTCGGAGACGTCCGCGCTCTCGCCGGGCACCGATCCGCCGCAGGCGGATTGGTCGTGGCTTCGCTTGCCGTCTACGCCGTCTCGAGGGTATGGGCAGCCCCGAGCCTTCCTCGATCATTGCGGGCAAGGCGAGGGGGTGCCTGTGCCCTCCTTTCGCCTCTCCCTCGGGGAGAGGCCGGCCGTAGGCCGGGTGAGGGTGCAGGGGCGGTGGGAGGAGCGACGCAGGCACCCTCACCCCGGCCCTCTCCCAGAGGGAGAGGGAGGAGCAGGCGTCGCGGGTCGCCGGTCAGCGGAGGTGGAAGTCGATCACCAGCGGCAGGTGGTCGCTCGCGGTCTTCGCCAGGCTCGTGCGGACGACGCGTGCGTGCCGCACGTCCACGCCGCCGCGGACGAACGCCTTGTCGAGCGCGCCCATCGGCAGCCAGGCGGGGAAGGTGCGGAACCGGGAGAGCGGGCTCGTCACCTGCCGGAAGCCGCGGGCGGCCAGCGGCCCCGGGCCGAGCGAGTCGCGCCAGTCGTTGCAGTCGCCGACGAGGACGGTCGGATGCCCGTCGGCCCCGCGGAAGAGCATGTGCCCGAGGAGCCGGTCGATCTGCCAGTGCCGCTCCCGCTCCGCGAGGCCGAGGTGCGCGTGGACGAGGTGCAGCGGCCCCTCCGGCGAATCGACGACGAGCAATTGCGCGCCCCGTGGCTTGCGGCCCGCGAGCCGCAGCGTGATCCGGTGGCGGCTCGCGAAGGGCCAGCGCGAGAGCACGAGGTTGCCGTACGCCCCGGCGCCGACGTGCACCGTCGGCTGGAAGACGGAGTGCGCGCGGAAGAAACGGGCCAGCAACCGCGGCTGGTCGTCGAGCCGGCTGCGGCGGACGTGCCGATCAACCTCCTGCAGGCAGACGAGGTCGGGGTTCTCGGCCTCGATGCAGTCGATGATCCGCGCGAGCGAGTAGCGGCGGTCGCGGCCGCCGATACCCTTGTGGATGTTACAGCTCAGGAGCCGCATGCGCGCCCGTCAGCCTCCGGACGGATTGGACGGGGGTGCCTGCAACGCCCGGTCGATGCGGTCGAGGATCGTGGCGACGATCTCGCGGTCGGAGGCGGGCCGACGCGGGCTCCCGGGGTGCGGCTCGTCGCTCGCGACGAGACCGCGGAGGTGCAGGGCCTGGGCCAGCGAATGCTTGTAGGCCGGCACGGGGCGGCGAAACGAGAAATCGCCGAGCGCCTGCAGCGCGTCGTCGAGCTCGTCGAACCGCGGGTCGCCGGCCGCCCACCAGCGGTCGCGCGCTGCGAATGCCTCGGGCCACGCGGTCGAGAGGCCGAGCAGCCAGTCGCTGCCGTAGCGGACCATGTCGATCGCGAGGTCGTTGCCGGTGAACACGTGGAAGTCGGGCCGCACGCGGTCGCGCACGGCGAGCCGGTCCCACTCGAGCCGCCGCGAGAGCGACGAGTGCTTCGCACCGAGGCAGTTGGGGATCCGCAGCAGTTCGACGTAGGCGTCGAGGCCGAGCACGCGGCCGCAGGGCACGAACTCGGCCGAGAGCTCGAAGCCGATGAAGCGCTCGACGTGCTGGGCCAGCCTGCGCAACCGGGCGATCACGTCGGCGTCGCTGCCCGCGTTGAGCCCATACGAGGGAAAGACCACCGGGATCGCGCCGACCTCGGCGATCAGGGCGAACTGCCGGGCATATGCCTTCTCGTCGAACGCGGCCCCTGGTGCGTCCACCACGCAGGCCCCGGCCACGATGTCGCGGCCCGGGCCGACCGCCGCCCGCGCCGTGTCGAGCGCGCGCCGCCGGGTCTCGTCGTCGATGAGCTGCACGTAGCCCGTGTCCATGTTGACGGCGGGCGTGATGCCGCAGGCCGCGGTCCGCGCCGCGTGGGCGGCGAAGGCGTCCCAGTGGATCCGCCGGTCGGCGGCGAAGGGCAAAAGGATCGCCGACAGCCCGCGAATCTCGCGCCGCGGCCGGACGAGGGGCAGGGGGTCGGTCACGTGCGGCGCCGCGTGGCTCATGGGTGAAGTATCGGTAGACTCGGCCGGACGTTCCAGCCCGCACGAGCCCGGCTCGCATGAACTTCCCCCGCATCGCCCGGTTCCGCACGGCCGCCGACCTGCGCAGGCACTGTGCCGCGATCGCCGCCCCGATCCCGCTCGACGACGAGGCCCTGTCCGCGGCCGCGGGCTCGCCGCTCGCGGCGCCGATCGACGTGGGCGGCCGCCGCGTGGGCAACCGCTGGTGCATCCATCCGATGGAGGGCTGGGACGCCTCGCCCGACGGCCGGCCGACCGAGATCCTCCTCAGGCGCTGGCGGCGGTTCGGCGCGAGCGGCGCGAAGCTCGTGTGGGGTGGCGAGGCCGTGGCCGTGCTGGCGGAGGGCCGCGCCAACCCCGCCCAGCTCTGCGCGCCGGCCTGCGGCCGCGAGGGCTACGCACGGCTGCTGGCCGAAACGCGATCGGCGCACCGATCCCACCATGGCGACGACGCCGATCTCGTCGTCGCCCTGCAGCTCACGCACTCGGGCCGGTTCGCGAAACCGACCGCCGCGGGCCGCCGGCCGCGGATCGCCTGCCACCATCCGCTGCTCGACGCGCGGCATGGCGTCGATCCCGCCGACACGGCCGCCGTGCTCACCGACGACGACGTCGAACGGCTCATCGACGCCTATGTGGCGGCAGCCCGCGACGCCGCGGCAGCCGGCTTCGACATGGTGGACCTCAAGGCCTGCCACGGCTACCTCGTGCACGAGTTTTTGGGCGCCCGCCGCCGGCCCGGCCGCTTCGGCGGCGATTTCGCGGGCCGCACGCGGCTGCTCCGCACGCTCGTGGAGCGGGTGCGGGCCGAGTGCCCCGGCCTCGTGATCGGCGTGCGACTCTCGCTCTTCGACACCGTGCCCTGGCACAAGGTCGGCGACCACGGCGAGCCGTTCCCGTTCGCCGCCGCGCTCCCCTACGACTGCGGCTTCGGCGTGGACGAGGCGAACCCGCTGGCGATCGATCTCGCCGAGCCCATCCGGCTGCTCGAGATCCTCCGCGACCTCGGCGTGGCCGCGGTGAACCTCTCGGCCGGCTCGCCCTACACCGTGCCCCACGTCCAGCGGCCCGCGGCGTTTCCGCCGTCGGACGGCTACCCGCCGCCGGAGGATCCGCTCGTCGGCGTGTGGCGGCAGATCGAGGCCGCCGGCCGCGCGAAGGCGGCGGTGCCCGATCTCGTGATGGTGGGCTCCGGCTACACGTACCTCCAGGACTACGCGGCCCACGCGGCGCAGGCCGCCGTCCGCGCCGGGCTCATCGACATCGTGGGCCTCGGGCGGATGGTGCTGTCATACCCCGGGTATCCGTCCGACGCGCTCGCCGGCCGCCCGCTCGCGCGCACGCTCGTCTGCCGCACGTTCAGCGACTGCACGACCGCGCCGCGGCACGGCCTCGTGAGCGGCTGCTACCCGCTCGACGACCATTACGCGTCGCTCGAGCCGGAGGCACGGCAGTTGAAGGCGATCAAGGCGCCGCGGCCGTGCCGGTGAGCACGCCGGCGGTGAGCCCCGCGGTGCACGGCCCGGGAATGGTATCCAGCGACCCGCGTTCCTCCCTCTCAAAGGCCTCCCGGAGTCGGCTTTGCCGGCGACGGCGACGCCGTCGAGTTTCGGAACGTCAGGCTCAAGCTGCTGAATGAGCCGGCCGAAGTCCGCCCGTAGCCCAGTTGCCAACCCGTAGCCCGGTCGCCTCGCGACTGGTGCTTCCCACATCCTGGTCGCGAGGCGACCGGGCAACGTGGTGGCGACCGGGCGACGTGGCGGAGCCGCACCGCCGGCCGGCGTCAGTCGAGGGCGACCGTGACGGGGGTTCCGGCCGGCAGGCCGTTGCCCACGGCGAGGCCGAGCGTCGTGGGGGCGCTAAACTTCGCCGGAATCGGCTTGCCGTCGGGACATCGCGTCGGACAGGCAGTCTTTGTTCATGCTCGCGAAATTCCGGCACGCCACCGCCAGCTGCCTGAGGTTGCCCTGGCACTGCGTCCGGCGGGCCATTTCGCGGGCCGACTGGATGGCCGGGAGCAGGATCGCGATCAGGATCGCAATGATCGCGATCACGACGAGCAGTTCGACGAGGGTGAAGCCGCGTCGCGGCGGGGAAGTGTGCATGGCAAGCCCCAAGGAAGGGGCCAGTGACGGCACGTAACCCCCATGAAAGTGTATCGGCAGCCTGGGGATTCGGAGAGCAATCGGGCCGGAGGGGGTGGCGGGCCGGGGTTCGCAGAGTGCCACTCGGCGGCTCCAGGAACGGCGGCGCATCCGCGCAGCGCGTAGGTGCAGACTGGCAGTCTGCACACGGAGGCACCGCCACACGACTCCGCGACGGCCGAACGGCGTGGCAACCCGTATTCCGGCAGAGTACCACTCTGCGGCTACAAGCCTGCCGGGATGCCTGCGCTGCGGCTACACGCGGGCGGCACGGCGCTCGTCGTGCTCGAACGCGTCGGAAAACTGCTCGATCTCCGCCTTGCTCATCCCGATTCGCTTGGCCTCCGCACGCCAGCCAGCCACGGCCGCATCAACCTCGCGGATGATCACGTTCGCCCGATCGGGGGCGATGCCGAAGGATCGGCTCGCCTGGAGCGCCGCCTCAACGGTGGCCGCTGGCCCCGTTTCCTCCGCAGGCCAGGTCTTCAGTTCGCGTGCCCGGTCGGGAAAGGGATTGAGGTCGAAGGCGGGAGCGAGCCGCCAGAGTCCGCGGACGGCGTGCAGAAAGCCGTGGTTGCGGAGATGGTCGTCCACGTTCGTGATCAGGATCGAGAACACCAGCCGGCGCCAGAGTTGCTCGATGTCCTTGCGAACGGCGGCTCCGTTCCGCCGCAGGGCATCGACGATTTCCGTGTAGAAATGCTCGCCGGAGCCATCGGAGGCGGCGCCCACGAGCGTGGCGGCCGACGCGTAGGGAATCCGTTGGCCGCCTCTCGTGCGATCGAACCGCGGGATAAGAGCCACCGAAATCCCGTCGCTCTCGACCAGCCGGGCGTCCGCCGCGTCGATTCCCGCGGTCTTGGCCAAGCGCATGGCCAACACCTCACCCTTCGTCACGGCCCGCTGATCGTGCACGCTGGGAAACTTGCCGATCGCGAGGCACCCATCGGCGTCCAAGACACTGCATTTAGGCCGCAGGCCACCGAGCGACGTGCCGCGGCCACGAAGGTATTCGAGGTCGGCGGCCGTCTCGCTCGACGTTTCGACTGCGCGGCTCGACGCCAGCAGGTGGCGAAGTTCAATGAGCGGCGGCACCGAACGCCGGCCGGGTTCCGTCGCGCGGCAATACACGCCGGCCTCGTCACGAAATCGCAGGGCCCCGATCCGGCTGACATCGTCCACGGCCAGCAGAAAGTCTATCGCCGTCAACATAGGCACCGGCGTTGGGCTACCGGCCCGCCTGGCCGTCTGCCGCTGCTTCGCGTGATCGCGAAGGATCACCTGCCGGGCCCAGCCGTCGGGCTCGGTATCGGCGATGACGCCGTGAAACGTCGAACCCGCTCCGGGCGCAGGCGGAAACTGCGGCCCGCGGAAGAGCGGCAGCGCCGGATCGATTGCAAAAGCGTCGCCTGCGGTGAGCCAACTCTCGGTGTAGGCGAACGCCGAGCGCTCCCGGCTGCCAGCCGCCTCGTGATGCAGCACGCCGACGGGCACTGCCGACTCGCCGATATGCACGGCGATCGCGCGTTTCACATGCCCTCCGGCTCTTTGCGAACTCGGACCCGTCGTGGGAGTCGCTCGTGATCGAGCAACAACCCGTGGTCGTCGCGGCGCACGTCGATGAGTTCCGCGAAAGCGTCGCCGCATCCGAGCACGAACAGGGCCATCGCGTAGGCCGCGATACACACCGTCGCGTCGCCCTTTTCCATCCGGGCATAGGTGCTCGTGGCCACGCCGATCCGCTCGGCCATCATGGCCGCGGTCAGATGCCGTTTGCGGCGGGCGATCGCGAGGTCGGCCCCGAATTTCGCGAGGGAACGGCGAACCGGGAGGGGGAGTTGGTCGTGTGTTTTGGATCGCATCAGAGCGTCCTATACATCGGTTCTTAAGTCTTTTACACTACGATATATCGCCATTTTGGATGATGCAATGCCACGTGGGGGTTCGGGCCGGATTCCGCAGAGTACCACTCCGCGGCTCCAGGCCTGACGGGAGGCGTTGCCTCCGCGTCGCGTTGACGCCGCCCGCACGGCTCCGCCTCCGCGCAGCGCGTAGGTGCAGACTGGCAGTCTGCACCCGGTGGCACTGCCACACGCCATCGCGACGGCCGCTACGGGATCATCATGCCGCGGGTGAACACCATCGCGGCGCCGGACGCCACGATGTGTTCGCGGGCCTTGCGGTCGGCACGGTAGCCGAAAAACAGCGGCCGTACGTCATCGCCCGGCCGCTCCGCGCGGGCTTTATCCACGACGTCGAGAAACCGCTTCGCCTCCGACACGCTCACCGCCGACTTGACCTCGCAGAGCACCGTCACGGGCCGGCCGTCGATCTTGCCCCGCACCACCACGTCGATCTCCCGAAGCTTGCGGCTGATCGGGATCTCCTCGGGGCGCGTTGACGCCACCACCAGCCGCCAGTGCTTCTCCAGGATTTCGGGCACGAGATCGCAGGCGAAATCCTCCAGGCTGCCGCCGAGGGCGTTCGCCAAGCCGCCCACCTGCTTGGCAAGGTCGGTCACGGCGAATTCCGTTCGCTTTTGGGCATCGGCCAGCTCCATCTGCGCCGCGGCCAGTTCCTCGACCCGGTCTTCCGTTCGCTGCTGGGCTTCAGCCAACTGTTTCTGCGCTTCAGCCAGCTCCTTCACGACGCCCGACAGATGATGGACAACGCCGGTAAGCTCGTTGGCAGAGTACCACTCTGCGGCTACAAGCCTGCCGGGAGGCCTCGCCTCCGCGCAGCGCGTAGGTGCAGACTGGCAGTCTGCACACGGTGGCAGGCCACACGACATCGCGACGGCCAAGCGACGTGGCGAACCGAATTCCGCAGAGTGCCACTCCGCGGCTACAAGCCTGCCGGGAGGCCTCGCCTCCGCGCAGCCTATAGGTGCAGACTGGCAGTCTGCACACGGCGGCACCGCCGGCCGGCGTCAGTCGAGGGCGAACGTGACGGGGGTTTCGGCCGGCAGGCCGTTGCCCACGGCGAGGCCGAGCGTCGTCGCGGTGTTGTACTTCGCGGGAATCG
>JBJTJO010000158.1:0-4643 GCA_046095965.1 Planctomycetaceae bacterium | reverse complement strand
GTCGCGGAGGCGATCGTGCGGCGGGCGCCCTGCCCCGTGCTCGTCTATCGCGAGGCCGCCGAGCGGCTGGCCCGCACACCGCAGCCGGCGCGGGCGTGAGCGGGGCATGATCGCCAGGGACGTGCTCGAACTCAGGCAGCGCGTTCGGCGTGCGGTCCGCGACGTGTTCGACGGCCTCGGCTTCCTCGAGGTTGACACGCCCGTGCTCGCCACCGAGGTGCTCCCCGAGGCCCACATCGACCCGATCCCCGTGGGCGCCGACGGCTCCGGACGGACGACGCACTACCTCCAGGCCAGTCCCGAACTGCTCATGAAGCGGCTCCTCGCCGCCGGGTCGGGGCCGATCTGGCAGTTCGCCCGGTCGTTCCGCGCCGGCGAGGTGGGCCGCCAGCACGACGTCGAGTTCGTGCTCCTCGAATGGTACGCCCCGGGCACCGCGCTCGACGACACCGCGGCGCTGCTCGACCGCATCTGCGGGGCGACGCTCGGCACCTGCGGCATCGAGCGGGTGTCGTGCAGCGACGCCTTTCTCGCCCATGCGGGCGTCGATCCGCTCGCAGCCTCGCCCGCGGAGATGCTCGCGGCACTCGACGGGGCCGGCGTCGCGATCCCCGCATCGCTCGCGGCCTTGCCCGAGGATCAGCGCCGGGACCGCGCGTTCGACCTGCTCCTCGCCGAGGTCGTGCAGCCGCGGTTGGGGCATGGGCGGCCGACGATGCTCGAGGCCTGGCCCGCCTCGCAGGCGGCCTTCGCGCGGCTCGACGCGGCCGGCGCCGCGCGCCGGTTCGAGCTGTTCGCGGCCGGCGTCGAACTCGCCAACGGCTGGGAGGAGGAGACCGACCGCACCGCCCTCGCGGCGCGGATCGACGCGGCGAACCGGGCACGTGTCGCGGATGGCCGCGTCGCCCTGCCGGTGCCGGCGCGGCTCCTGGAGGCCCACGGGCCGACGATGCCCTGGGGCGTGGGGGCGGCGCTCGGCTTCGACCGGCTCGCCATGCTCGTCGCCGGCGCCGACTCGATCGATGCGGTCCGCTGCTTCACCTCGCGATCGGGGTGACCGGATCGCACCGGACGATCGTGAGCCGTTCGGCCGACGCGTCACGCCGCGCGGGCGCCGACTCGAGGGCGAGATCGAAGCTCGCCGCGCCCGTGACGACGCGGACGACCCGGGCCCCGGTGGTCGCGTCGCGGCCGCGGGCCCGGACGCGGGGGGCGGCCGATGCGCCGGCGGCGGCCAGGCTGTCCACCGACCCCGCCGCGTCGGCGGCACACATGCTCCGCGCGTCGTCGAGCCGGCCGGCTGCGATCGCGTCGAGCCAGAACCGCACCGCCGCCTCGGCCCGGCCGCGGGCCAGCCATTCGGCGGTGCCGGCCGCGGCGAGCGCCTGCGCGCCGAATCCCAGCGACAGTCCCAGGCCCGCGAGCGCCGCAAGCCGGCCCGCCTTCGGGGCGTCCCGGCGGCCGACGTCCACGAGCGCCGCGATCGACACGGCGATGCCGACGAGCGGCAGCACCCACAGCGCGGGGCTCAGCAGGGCCAGCATCGACGCGAGGCCGATCGCAGCGGCGCCGACGGCGATCGCGCTCACGGGGCGATACCCGGAGACCGTGTCGCCTTCGCCGGCGGCCGCACGGCGCGGTGGGGTCGTCACGGGATGGTTCCTCACGCCTTGCGGAACACCCGCTGCACCTCCTCGATGGAGGTGACGCCACGGGCGGCCTTGGTGATCGCGTCGCGCCGCAGGCTCGCCATGCCGTCCTTCGCGGCCGCCTTGCGGAGCACGTCGGCTTCAGCGGCCCGCGCCACGTACTCGCGCAGCGTCGGGCCCGCGGCGACTTCGCACGCGGCGGAGCGGCCGAGGTAGCCCGTCCCGGTGCAGACCTGGCAGCCGCCCGGGGGCGTCCGGAACAGCGTCACGTCCGCCCCGAGATCGATCTTGAGTTTCACGAGCGTGTCGATCGCGGGAAAATATTCCTGGCGGCACTTCGGACAGAGCTTCCGCACGAGTTGGATCCCCACCGCGCCCAGGAGCACGCGCCCCAGCGCCACTGGATCCGCGCCGAGCGCCACCAGCCGCGCGATGCCGTCCGCCGCATCGCTGCCACGCAGCCCGATGATCACCAGCCGGCCCTCGCCCGCCTGCGCGACGAGCTGCCGCGCCAATTCCGCGTCCTCGAGGTCGCAGGTCGCGATCACGTGGGGATACTCGCGCAGGGCCGCCGCGAGCGCGGCCGCGGGCTTCTCCCCCTGCCGCGAGTCCCAGCGGAACGGCTTCACGTTCTGGATCTCCGGCCGCGGCGCCGCCGCGTCCTCGAGGACGACGAAGTCCCGCATCAACCGGTCGGCGGCGGTGATCACCCCGTCGAAGATGGTCGTCAGTCCACCGCGCCGCGGGGCGGCGACGAGGATCAGCCCGCTCTCGAGCGTGAGGAACTCCCGCACGCGCCCGGCGACGGCGTCGGACATCCCGGTGTCGGCGAGCGTCTTGAAGGTGGGCCGGCCGTGCTCGATCACGAACTCCACCCTGGCGCCCGTGCTGCCGCGCCGAGCCACGATCGTGCAGGGCCACGGCTTGGTCGCCACCATGGCGGTGACGCGGCCCGCCTGCGGGCCCCGCGCCTTGGGGTCGAGCCCGGCGAGGGCCTGGAGCACGCCGACCACTTCCTTGACCACCGGGGCGTCGAGTGTCGGGGCCGGGCGGCCGACGCCATCGACGTCGAACTGCACGGAAACGCCCTGCGCTCCAGCCTCGAACACGATCGCGCCGGCCCGATCCTGCACGGCCGCGGCCACCAGGTCGCACGCGGCCGCGTAGCCCGCAGCCTCCGCGACCGCCGCCCGCCGCGCGGCCGCGTCGGCCCCGACCGCCTCGAGCGTCACCTGCGGCAGTGTCGCTCCGACCTGGTGGGCGACGGGCTTCCGCTTGAGAAACCCCGGCAGCATCCGCCCGAGCGTGGCCGAGATCCCGCGCCCCGCCCGCGGCCGGCCGTCCCGCGGGATCTCGGCGCCGATGAGCACGAGCACCTCGTCGCCGGCGGCCGCGGCCCGCGAGGCCACCCGGCACGATCGGGCGGCGAGCTTCCGCGCGCCGACCTCGAACTCCGGCTCCTCCTGCCCGACGGGCGTGGGCACGACGAGCTTCCGGAGCGCGGCGAACACGGCGACCGCATCGCCGCCGACGAGCGGCACCGGCTGCTGCCAGGCGTCGCCGACCCGCCGCCGCACCGCGACGGCCTGCCCGCGCGCCTCGAGGAGCACCGCCGTGTCGCCCGCCGCCAGGGCCTCGCCGAGCACCGAGCGCACGCCGCGCCAACCGGGCATGCCCTTGGCCGCGGTGAGGGCCTCCCGGGCCGCGGCCGAGTGCGCCGACACGTCGGCCGCGGGGCCCCGGGGCTTCGCCCGGACGGCCGGCTCTTGTTTCGCGGGAGCCGCAGCGGCCTGCGCGGACTTCGGCTGCGGAGACGTCGTCACGTCAGGTCACCCCGATGCCCTTGAGCGCCATCTGCAGGGCCTCGCGGTTGGGCGCGATCTCGAGCGCGTCGTGGCGGTCGATGAGTTCCTGATCGACGAGGCTCTTGAGGCTCATCGTGAAGTCCTGCATGCCGTCGCGGAACGACTTCTTGATGTGGTCGGGGAGCAGGTGGTCCTGCCCCTCGAGCACGTACTTCCGCACGAGCACGTCGAAGAACATGAGCTCCACGACCGGCACCCGGCTCACGCCGGGCCGGATCGACTTGAGCAGCTTCTGGGCCACGATGCCCTTCATGTTGAGCGCCATCGCGCTGCGGATCGCGGCGTGCTCCTCCTGCGGGAAGAGGTCGAGGATCCGCGTGATCGTGCTCGGAGCGTTCGCCGCGTGGATCGTGCCGAACACGAGGTGCCCCGTCTCCGCCGCGTGGATCGCGGTGCGGAAGGTCTCAACGTCGCGCATCTCGCCCACCACGATGATGTCGGGGTCCTCGCGGACGGCGTGCTTCATGCCGATCTCGAAGTTCCTGACGTCGGTGCCCACCTCCCGCTGGTTGATCAGGCACTTGTCCTCGGTGTAGACGAACTCGATCGGATCCTCGAGCGTCAGGATGTGCTTGCGGTAGTTCTGGTTGATGTAGTTGAGCATCGAGCCGATGGTCGTGCTCTTGCCCGAGCCGGTCACGCCGGCCAAGAGCACCATGCCCTGGTCGAGCTGGCAGAGCCGCTCGATGGCCGGGGGGAGGAACAGGCCCTTGAAGTCGGGGATCGTGTTGTTGACGCGGCGGGCCACGAGCCCGAGCGAGCCCTGCTGGTAGAGGAGGTTCACGCGGAACCGCCACTTCACGCCGTCCACGGCGCACGTGTGGGCGAAGTCGGCGCCGCCGTCCGCGTCGAGCACCTTCCGCTGCCGCTCGTCGAGCAGCGGCAGGCAGAGCTTCCGCATCTCCTCGTCGTCGAGCTTGGCGGCCTTGAGCGGCTGGAGCGCCCCCTTCACCCGCAGGAACGGGGGCTGGCCGACCTTGAGGTGCAGGTCGCTGCCGTTGAGCTTGACGAGCGCCTCGAAGAGCCGATCGATCTCGAGCGGGCCACGCGGGCCCTGGGCCGCACGCACGCCGATCGGCGCGCCGGTCTCCGGGGACGATGCGGTCGAGGCCATGGCGGGGTCGGGCGG
>JBJTJO010000157.1:0-3069 GCA_046095965.1 Planctomycetaceae bacterium | reverse complement strand
TCTTTCACCTCAAGGACGCCTACTTTTTCGAAGTCCCGAAGGCGCTGTGGCGGCAGGGCTGGAAGACCCTCGACGACGTGCCCTCGTTCCTTCGCACAGCCCACCCGGAGGTGGCCGACGTCGCCGAGTTCAACCGTGCCCTGGATGGCAAGATCCTGATTCCGCAGCCCTTCGCGGAACTCCAGAGCCTCTACGCGGTGAAGTCCGGGCTCGGGATCTCGAAGTACATGGTTCTGGAGGCGGCCCTCGCCTTGATCCTGGTCCTCCTGTTCAGCCGGCTTGCGGCGAAATTGCGCTCGGGTGCGGCCCCGCGGGGGAGACTGACAAACCTGCTCGAGGCGATGATCGTCTTCGTCCGCGATCAGATCGCCCGTCCTGCCATCGACAGCCACGATCACCACGATGACGACCACGCTCATGCGGCCGGTCATGGCCATGGCGACGACCACGGTCACGTGGCCCCCGCCTCCGCGCATGCGGTGCTCGCAAAGCACGATGGCGACCGCTTCGTGCCGCTCCTGCTGACGCTGTTCTTTTTCGTGCTCGGCTGCAACCTGCTGGGCATGCTGCCCTGGGCCGGCTCGCCGACCGCCTCCTTCTCGGTCACGCTCGCGCTGGCGGGCGTGACGCTGCTGACGGTCGTGGTGGCGGGCATGGCGAAATTCGGCTTTCTTGGCTTTTTCGCCAATCAGGTGCCGTCGATGGATCTGCCTCTGCTGATGGCGATCATCCTCAAGCCGATGATCTGGGTCATCGAAATGCTCGGGCTCGGCATCAAGCACGGCGTGCTCGCCTTCCGGCTCCTCGCCAACATGGTGGCCGGCCATCTCGTGTTGCTGGGGATCATGGGCCTCATCGGCGCGACCGCCGCGTCGCTGACGGCGATCTGGGCGTCGGTGACCGGCGTCAGCGTCGTGAGTTGCGCGTTATTCAGCATCCTGGAACTGTTCGTGGCGTTCCTCCAGGCGTACGTCTTCACCTATCTGTCGGCCCTGTTCATCGGGGCGTCCGTCCACCAGCACTGACCGCTTGCACCGACCTCTTGGCGGGCTGAAAAAAAACGGCCCCTACACATCCGACACGAAATTCTTACAACAAAGGGCCGACGCGTCCCGTCGGCACGACTTCCCCAACCCGCAGGCCCGACCCTTTCGGCACGATTTTCCACCGCATCCGGGCACCCGTCCGGTCCCTTTTTCTCAAGGAGCTCGTTTGATGATTCGCTCGCTGCTCTCGACCCGCACGCTCACCGCCTTCGCCGCCGTGGCGCTGACGGTCCTCTGCGCCGACGTCGCCAGTGCCCAGGATGTCTCCGGTGGCGGACGCTCCCTCATCGACCTGACCAAGTATTTCGGTGCCGGCCTGATCACGATCGGTGCGGCGCTCGGCATCAGCAAGCTCGCGGCCGCGGCCTACGAGAGCATGGCCCGGCAGCCCGAAGTGGCGGGGAACATCAGCACCGCGATGCTGATCGCGGCTGCTCTCATCGAGGGCTTCACGTTCTTCGCGCTGCTGATCTGCTTCCTGAAGTAGGAGCCACCCGGCACCGGACCGGATCCGCCTCCGGCTGGATCCGGTCCGGTCCGTGATGGCGGCGAGTCGCGGCCTTTTCTCGGGGCCGTGATTCCGCATTCAGCACCACCCGAGCGGAGAACCTCGTCGATGATCGCAATGCTCACCCGATGCGCCGCCGGGCGTTTGTCGTGGCTCCTGGCCGTCGTCTCCTGCCTGGCGATCGTCGGGGCGGCGTGCGGCACGGCCGTCGCAGACGATCACGGCCACGGCGATCATCACGTCGAGATCGGCATGAATCCGCCGCCGGACGATAATCCAGCGGAGTTCAAGACGGATCTCGCGATCTGGACGCTCGCCATATTCCTGGTGTTGTTCGCCCTCCTGGCGAAGTTCGCGTGGAAGCCGATCATGCAGGGGCTCGAAAAGCGGGAGCAGGGGATCGCCGACACGATCGCCAAGACGAACGCCGCCCACGAAGAGGCCCGCAAGCAGCTCGCCTCATACGAGCGGCGGCTCGCCGAGGCTGCCGATGAGGTCCGCGGGATGCTCGAGGAGGCGCGTCGGGACTCGGAGGCCACGCGGCAGACGATCATCGCCGAGGCCCGCAAGGCCGCCGACGACGAGCAGGCCCGCGCCAAGCGGGAGATCTCGCTAGCCAAGGACGACGCCCTGTCGCAGATCGCCCAGAAGGCCGGCGAACTCGCGGTGGACGTGGCCGGCAAGTTCCTCCGCGAGAAGCTCGGCTCCGACGATCAGGCCCGGCTCGTCCGCGACTCGATCGCGGGGATCACCAGCCGCCCGAGCGTGAACTGACACGAGAGAGCAGCAGCGAGACGCACCCCAATCCCGATGACCGCCCAGCCCTCCAATCCGCACGACGCGTCGGCCGCCCGGCACGTGGACATCGGCGCCGACCGGCTCGCCAAGGTCTACGCGCAGGCGATCGTCGAGGCGGCGGACAAGAAGGGCTGCCGCCGCGAGGTGATCGAGGAACTCGGGGCGATCGTCCGCGAGGTGCTGCCGAAGGTGCCCAAGGCCGCCGCCGTGTTCGAGTCGCCGAAGGTCTCCGTCGAACAGAAGGAGGCCCTCGTGGACCGGATGGCCGCCGGCCGGCTGCGGCCCACGACCGTCCACGCCCTCAAGGTGCTCGCCCGACACGAGCGGCTCGGCGTGCTCGGCGACGTCCTCGCGGCCGCGGAGCGGCTCGCGGACTCGCTCGAGGGCCGCAAGCAGGCCACGTTCACGACGGCCACGCCCGTCGATCCCGCCGAGCAGGCCCGCCTCGTCGCCGAGGTGGAGAAGGCCGTCGGGGCCACGCTGTCCGCCACCTTCACGGTCGACCCCGCCCTGATCGGCGGCCTCGTCGTCCGCATCGAAGACACCATCTACGACCGATCCGTCGCCACGGGCCTCTCCCGGCTCGGGCGGCAACTGAAGCAGAGGAGCATCCATGAAATTCAATACGGACGAGATCGCCTCGGTACTGCGTGAGGAGATCGACCGCTTCGAGTCGGGCATCGACGTCCGCGAGGTCGGCCGCGTGCTCGAGGTGGG
>JBJTJO010000156.1:0-11986 GCA_046095965.1 Planctomycetaceae bacterium | reverse complement strand
AAGGCCTGCGAGGCGACGGAGTGGCGGCAGGCCCACATCGTCAGCACGCTGGCCGCCGGCTATGCCGAGCAGGGCGATTTCGAGAACGCGCGGAAGTACAGCCGCCAGGCCTGCGAGACCGGCGGCGTGACCGAGGAAATCCTGGAGCAGCTCAAGAGCGAGCTCGCCAGCTACGAGGAAGGGAAGCCCTGGCGCGAACGTCAGCAGGTCGAGGACGCCACGCTCGACGAGCCCGCCGCCAACGCACGGGGCGGTGACGCGGCCGGAGAGGCCGGCGCCGAGAAGCCCGCGGAGGAGGAGGCGGACGCCGCCCCCCGCACGCCGCGCCGGCCGTTCGACGAGGAATGACGCGGCACGCGACGCCGCGGCGGCCGTGGGGTAGGCTCCGGGCATGTCCGTCCGCACGTCGTTCATTCTTGCCGTGGTCGCCTGCGGCACCGTGCCGGCTGCGACCGCCGGCGGCGCCGACGAGCGTCCCACCCGCCCGCAGATGCGGCAGTTGCAGCCGACCCGCCCGGGCGGGCTGCCCCCATCGGACCGCGAACTCGTCGATGCGCGGGCGGTGATCGAGCGCCGCTTTCGCGAGCCCCTCGCGCACACGGGAACGGCCGCGGGCGCCAGCGCCGCGGCGACCATGCTCCTGGACGCCGCGACCGCCGAGGAGGAGCCGGCCGTGAAGTGGGCCCTGCTCGTCGAGGCCCGGCGGCTGGCGGCGGCCGCGGGCAACGCGGCCGGGGTGGACCGCGCGATCGTGCTTGCCGACGCGACGTTCGAGTTCGACGCGATCAAGGCGGAGCAGCACGCCCTGCGCGGCATCCCGTTGCGCGCGCTCGACCGGTCCCGGGCGGCACAGCTCGCGCAGGTGGCCGAGGGGCTCGCGGAGCGGGCTGAGGCCGACGGCCGCCCCGAGGTGGCAGCGGACTCGTGGGCGCTCGCGATGCGCGGGTGGCAGCGGGCGGGCGACCTCGCCGCCGCCCGCCGCGCCGCCACGCGGCTCGGTGACGTCGAACGCACGGTTCCGCGCGGACTGCCCTGACACCGCGTGGGCTGCTTCGGCCGCAGAGACGCGGCCTCACCGCGGCGGCGATGCGGGCTCGAGCACGACCGAAAGCGTCCCCACGTTGTCCGACAGGTCGCCCGGCGACTCGTTGACCTTGAGGTACAGCGGCCCGTCCGCGATCGCGGTCACGGTCGCCCCTGCCCCCTCGCCGAGCACCACGAACCCTGGCCGGCCGCCGGCCGCCGGCCGCTCCACCCACTGCGCCGCGAGCAGGCGCCCCGCGGGCCGGCCCCGGTACCAGCGCAGCGAGATGCCGTCGGCCTCGCTCTCGAGCACGGTCGGCGGTGCGCCCGCCACCGCCGGCAGTTCGCCGATGCGGACGGTGCCCGACGCGGTGAGCGCGTAGCGCGTGCCCGCCTCGAGCGCGAGGCGGGTGTTCTGCCAGCCCCGCGCCGCATCCACCGTGAACCGCTCGCGGCCCGCTGGCCGCCGACCGCCGGACCAATCCACGGCCGACCTCCCGAAGTCGTACCCGTAGTCCACCTCGTCGGTGAAGGCGTCGAAGTCGCGGGCCACCCGCGCGGCATCCCAGCCGGGCGTCGCCGCGAGCCGCTCGGCGAAGTCGGCGCGAAGCGGGCCGCGCTCGCAGGCGGTGAACGCGGCCGCATGGGCGGGGTGCCGCGCGAGGCACGCCACGGCGGCCCAACTCGACGCGTAGGCGCCGATGTCGCGATGGTCGGTCGGCGGGGTGGCGAACACGTCGGCGAGGCCGGGCATGGCGCCCGCGCGCCGCAGCGCGCGGATCTTCTCGATGCGTCCCAGCTGCTCGACGTCGCTGCGCCGGTCCGGCAGGGGCGTGGGCACGAAGCGCGGACTCCCGTCGGATCGCGTCTCCAGGCGATGCGTGGCGAGGCACTCCGCGATTCCCTCGGTGTACCACGGCGGAGCGGCGAGGTCGCGCACGGTGAGCGTGAAGGCATGCACGCCCTCGTGGAGGAGGAGGTGGCGGCGGTAGGCGGGGTTCGACTGGTCCACGAGCCAGAACCGGTTGCGGTCGCAGAAGCCGTTGGGGAATTCGGGGATCGAGTCGGGCAGGAGGCCCGCGGCGCGGAACCGCTCGCGGTCCACGACGAGGCAGCCGAAGGCCCGCCAGCCGGCCACGGATTCGGGGGCCACGCCGAAGTGGTCGCACCACGCCTCGAACGCCTGGTCGAAGATCCCGGGAAACTCGGCCAGCCCGTCCCCCGCGCGTTCCGGCCGGTCCGTCGCCAGCGCGAGCCGCCGCCCCTCGAGCACCCGCAGGCCGGCGCGGCGGGCCTCGGCCGCCGCACGATCGACGTCGATCGTGTCGGCCGTCGCCGGAGACCGGCCGATGGCCAGCGCGGCGACGCCCGCGAGGAGGGCCACGACGACACGTGTGCTTCGCATCCGCCCCAGTTCACCCAGTCGCCGCGGCCGCGGCAAGGCGGGCCAAGGGGGACGCAGGGGGACATGCAGGAACCAGCGGCAAATTCCGATTGTTCCGGAACGCGGACACTGCGAGAAGTCCATCCTGTCACGAGGGTCGATGTCGTGAGGCACGGACGGCGACACGGGATGCTGACGGTCGCGCGCGCGGCGGCGTGGATGCTCTGCCTCGCCGTGACCTCGGCCGCGCGCGGCGAAGACGCGGCCCAGGCCGCGGCCTCGGGCACGACCGGGACCGTGCAGCCCGGCGCGGTGCCCTACTGGCAGGCGCCCGCACTGCCGACCGCGGTGATCCAGGGGGGCCAGATCCCCGCGGGGTGGCAGCCGCAGGCGGTGCCCTACCAGGGCATCGGTCCCGACGGTCGGCCGATGACGATGTACTTCGCGCCGACCTACGTGTTCACCTATCAGGCCGGGCCGCCCGTCCTGGCACCGCCGGCGGTCAACCGGCGTCCCCCGGCCACGCCCGCGTCCGGCTGGAACTACGCATCGCGGGGCGCACCCGCCGTGCCGGTGACGCTGCCGCCCACCACGGTGAGTCGCTATCAGCCCATCCCATACCAGTATCCGCCCGACGCGCGGGCGCTGACCGGCACGCCGATCACGCCACCGTCCACTCCGCTGCCGGGGCCGCCGCCGGCCGCGGTGCCGCCAGCGGGATTCGCGCCCGCTGCGGCGGCGCCGCCACCGATCCAGGCGCCGCCCCAGCAGTGGGTGCCATCGAACGTCCCGCCCCCGCCGGGTGTGATGCCACAGCAGGGGTTCGTGCCCCCGCCGGCCGTACCGCAGCAGCAGGGGTTCGTGCCGCAGCCGGCGATACCTCAGCAGCCGGGCTTTGCGCCCCCGCCGAGCGCCGCAGTCCAGCCGGGCCCCGCGCCGGCGCAGGGTTTCACGTCACAGCCGGGCTTCGCGCCGCAGCCGGGCTTCGCGCCGCAGCCGGGTTTCGTGCCGCAGCCGGGTTTCGTGCCGCAGGGAGACGCCGGAGCCCAGCGCTGACGCGCGTGCCTGGCTACGGGACCGCGGGCGCATCCGCGGCCCGCCACTCGCCGCACCAGTCGCCATCCTGGCAATCCTATTCGGCACGGCGATTCCTTCTCCTCCCTCTCCCTCTGGGAGAGGGTTGGGGTGAGGGTGCAGGCACTCTGCGCAGCTTTCTCAGCACCCTCACCCGGCCTTCGGCCGGCCTCTCCCAGAGGGAGAGGCACGATCGGCAATCCGCAGTCGGCCGACAAATCCAGTGCCGAACAGGATTGCCATCCTGGGTGTGGGGCCAGACCCCGACGTGCACGAGCTTGTCGTCCTGGATCGGCGGCATCATGGGTGTCGCCGCGGGCCCAGCCCCGGGCCTGCCCATGTTCCGCGACGGGGCCCTATCATGCATCGATCGCCGGATTGGATCCCGCCCGGCCCGAGGAGCACAATCATGCGGATGATCGGCGCGGCGATCGTGTTTCTCGTGTGCGGCCACGTGATGACCCAGCAGGACCTTCGGCCCCTCGTGGACTTCAGCGGGCCGGAGGCGGCCCGGCGCTGGCAGGCCGTGAACGACGGGGTGATGGGGGGCGTCTCGGACGGGCGGTTCCGGATCACTGACGAGGAGACGCTCGAGTTCTTCGGCACCTTGTCGCTCGAGAACAATGGCGGGTTCGCGTCGGTGCGGACCAGGCCCGCCGACCTCGGCCTTGCGGCAGGTGACACGATCGTCGTGCGGGTCAAGGGCGACGGCCGGGAGTACGTGCTGAATCTCTATCCGCGGACCCGCCGCATGGCTTTTTCGTACCGGGCCCCGCTGCCGACGCGGAAGGACGAATGGACCGAGGTCAGCGTCCCGCTGGCGGACTTCATCCCGACCTCGTTCGGCAGGCGGGTCGGGGGCATGGGCCCCGTCGAAGCGGACGCCGTGGACAGCCTGGGCTTCATGCTCAGCGACAAGCAGGCCGGCCCGTTCCGGTTGGAGGTCGAGTGGGTGAAGCTGCGGCGGGCGCAGCGCTGATCGTCCGTGTCGCTGCCACGGCCCACGGAGATTCCTGATCGCTCAAAACTTGAGCACGGCCGGGGATTCTGCCGATTGAAGGATCAGCCGGGTGCATCCGTAGCCGGCCGACCACAGGAGACCCGCACATGGGCAAGGGCAACAACGCGCAGAAGAACGACAAGAAGAACAAGAAGCCGAAGCAGGACAAGACGAAGCCGGCCGCCAAGAAGTAGTGGCGCAAGCCGGGGCAGTCTCCGCAGTCTCTCCGTAGTCAGTCGTCCAGTTCCCCGCCGACTCCACCCTTGAAGTGGCAGTCGCCGCACGACTGGCTCAACGACTCGAATCCTCCTCGCAGCGCCTGCACGTCCCGCTTCCGGGCCGCGGCCACGAGTTCCTTCACGGCATCACCGTAGCCGTCGGCCGAGCCCTTGATGTCGGGGTCTTTGGACTCGAGCAACGCCCGGCTCATCTCGCCGAACCGCGGCAGTGTCGCCTCGACGACCTGCCACGCCGGAGCGGGTGACTCTGCCTGGGCCCTCAGCTGCCAAAAGGGCGACCGTCTGCCCTCATGGGTCCGCTCCATGAGTTCTTCCACCCGCTCGTCCTCGTCGTGATCCGCGTACACCACGACGCCGACCAATCCGGAGGCCACGAGCGCGAGCCGGAGGCCCAGCCCACGGGTATTTGTGTTCATCGTTCCTCCTCCGCCCGCTGTCAATGGCTTCTCATGCCAGCCTCCTAGCATACGCGCCGCCAGGTGGCCGTTGCAGGACGGCGCCATGAACACGCCCTGGTGCCGGCGGACCGGGACGTGCAACACGGCAAGAAGCGACGCAGACGCGCGGCATGTGCACCACACGCGCGCCCGTTACACTGCCCCTGTTCAACCGACCCCCGAGCAACCGGCCGCCATGCTCTCCCCCGCCGAGCGCGACGTGGTCCGGGGGTCGCTCCGCCGCCTGCTGGCGACCAGTCCTGACACCGAGATCGAGGCGCTCGTCGCCGCCGCGACACGGCTGGAGGTCGCGGAGGGTGAGGTGCTCGTGACCGAGGGGGAACCTGCCGGCGACGCGTTCGTGCTCCTCGGCGGCCGGTTCGGGATCTACGTCCGTGGGGCCGGCGCCGGCCTGCGCCGCATCGACAACGTCGAGCAGGCCGGCAGTCTGCTCGGCGAGCAGGCGCTCGCCGCCGGGCGCCACTTCCGCACCGCGACCGTGCTGGCGCTCGAGCCGGCGACCGTGGCCGCCCTGCCGGGCGCACTCGGGGGCGCGAGGATCGCCAACGACCCCGCGGCCGGCGCCACGCTCCAGCGGCAGTCGGTCGAGAACGCCTGGCGGAAGTGGCGTGCCCTCGCCTCCGAGCTCGCCGGGGCCACCGGGGCGGCCCCGGCGCAACCGCGGCAGCTTCGCGCCGGCGAGGTGCTCTTCGAGCCCGGCGATCCCTCTCCACACGCCTACTTCGTGCTTGCAGGCGAGATCGGCCTCTGGCATCCGGGCTGCCCCGAACCGAGCGAGACGATCGGCCCCGGGCTCTTGGTCGGCGAGCGCGGCACGCTCGCCGGCCGGCCGCGGCAGCTCCGCGCCCGGGCGTTGTCGGCGGCCGAACTGCTCGTCATCGAGGCGTCCGCCCTGGAGGGCTCGCGGCGCGGCAGCGGCCCGTTCACCACGATGCTCGAGGGGCTCGCCACCGCCCACGACCTGCCCACGCTCGGCACGGCGTATCGCTATCTCGCCCATGTCGGCGACGAGGCCTGTATCGTCACCGACTATTCCGGGACGGCCGCGGGCCGGGTGCGCGTTCGGCATTTTCCCGCCGGTCCGCGCACCGAGGCGGTCCGCAGCGGTGCGGCCGAGGCGCCGCACGACGTCGCCTCGTCGCCCGACGGGACGGTGTCGCTCATGCTCGGCACCGGCGACCGCCTCGTCGGCCTGTCGGTGACCGCTCCCTGGCCCCACCTGCCGGCGCTGATGGGTCTGCTGCTGCGCGGCGGCGCGGTCGCCGATTGGCAGCGTCGGGCGTTCGCCGCGACGGGCGGTTGGCTGGAGGAGGAGGCGGCGCAGCGCGTGCCGACCGGCGCCGAGATCGTGTGCAGCTGCACGTTGGCGACGGCGGCCTCGATCCGCACCGCGGCGGCTCGGGCGGCCACGGTCGAGGATCTGGTCCGCGTGACGGGTGCCGGGGGCGTGTGCGGCGGCTGCCGCGGCCGCCTGGCGACGCTTCTCGGCGGCGGTGGCTTCAGCCTGTGCCGCGTCGAGATCGCGCCGCTCGCGCTCGGTGCGGTCCGTGCCCGGCTCGTCCCGATCGACGCGCGTCCGCTGCCGTCGGCGGCCGTCGGCCAGCACGTCCGTGTCGAGGGGCTGATCGACGGCCGCTGGGTCGGCCGCCCCTACACGCTCACCGCCGCGAGTGCCGACGGCTTCGAACTGGGAGTCAAGCTCGAGGAGGGGGGCCTGTTCTCTCCCTGGCTGGCGGCCGCCGGCCCCGACACGCTCGTGCGCGTCCTGCCGCCGCAGGGGAACTGCTGCCCGGCCGCGGACGCGTCGCGCCCGCTGGTCTACGTCGTCGCCGGCATCGGCGTGACGCCCGCGATCACCGCCGTGCGGAGCCTGGCGGCGACGCGGCGCATCCACGTGCTGTTCACGGCGCGGTCCCCCGACGCGGCGCCGTATCTCGCGGAACTGGAGGCTGCCGCAGAGGCCGGGCGCATCGCGTTCGAGAGCCGGTTCACCGGACGCGAGGGGCGGTTCTCCGGCCCGGACGTTCGCAACCGGGTGGTGGCCATCGGGCCCTGCGACGTGATCGTCTGCGGCCCGGGTGGTTTCAATGCCGCCATCGCCGAGGCGCTCGCCGGGCTGCCGGGCGTGACCACGACCTGCGAGAGCTTCGACCACCCGCTCCGCGGCGAGGGGAGCGTCGGCCGCCCCGGTGGCTGGAGGCGGCGACCGTTCACTCCGGCCCCTCCCCCGGGTGGCGAAGTGACGATTGCGACCACGCTGTCGGCGGTCGAACAGGCGGAGTGCTTCGTGCGGCAGTATTTCGCCGAGCAACGCCCCGGCGACGACCCGGCCGCGCGGGTCGCGAGCGTGAGGGAGTCGTTCACGGCGACGAGCACCTGGCGGAAGACCGCCGATGAGCTGGCGTTCGCGGCCCGCCTCGCGTGGCGCAACGCCGGCCGCTGCGTCGGGCGGCTCCACTGGCAGGCCCTCCACCTTCGCGACTGCCGCCATCTCGAGGATCCGGACGCCATGGCGGAGGCGCTTTTCGAGCACCTGCGCTTCGCCTTCAACGGCGGCAACATCCGTCCTGCGATCACGGTCTTCGCGCCCGCCACCCGCGACTGCCCCGCACCGCGGATCTGGAATCCGCAACTCCTCCGCTACGCCGGGCTTCGCCTCCGCTCGGGGCGTCAGGTGGGCGACCCGGCGCAGAACGCACTCACGCGCAGGATCATCGACCTGGGCTGGGAACCAGCCGGAACCGACTTCGACCTGCTTCCGTTGGTGATCGAGACCCCCGCCACCGGCCCGCGTCTCTATCCCCTGCCCGGCGACTGCCGCCCCGAGGTGGCGCTCTCGCACCCCGATCATCCCTGGCTGGCGGGAAGGGGGCTGAGGTGGTACGCCGTGCCCGCGGTCAGCGACATGGCCCTGGACGCCGGTGGCATCACCTACCCGTTCGCGCCCTTCAACGGCTGGTATCTCGACGCCGAGATCGCGGCGCGGAATTTCAGCGACGCCGACCGCTACGACCTCCTCCCCGAGATCGCCGAGCGGATGGGGCTCGACATCGGGAACGACCGCACGCTCTGGCGCGACAAGGCGCAGCTGATGCTCGTCGAGGCCGTCCTCCACTCCTTCGACCGGGCGGGTGTGAAGATCGCCGACCACCACGCCGTCGGACACGAGTTTCTCGAGTTCTGTCGCAACGAGCAGGCCGCCGGACGCGAGCCCTACGGCCGCTGGATGTGGCTCGTGCCCCCGGTCGCCTCCTCCACGTCGGTGCTCTACCGCGAACCGTTCCGGGACGTATCACTCAAACCCGCCTACCGCTACCAGCGCCCGATCTGGGAGGACGCCCCGGCCTGAGGGCACCACGCAGTTCGCCCATGAACACCTACCGGGAACGACCCGGCACGTACCGCGGTGGCTGGCTCGCGTCGTCCACCGGCCAGCCCCGCAGCTTCGCGTGCATGACGGCCACCTGGCCCATGAAGTGGTCCATGCGGAAGGGGCCGGCGGCCTGGATCATGTGCTCGCGGGCTTTCTCGGCGTCGCCTGCAGCTTCGGAGAAGAGCCCCAGATACAAGTGGGCGTAGCACAACTGGTTCTTCCGGGCCTCGCCTTCGCCCTGCTCCGCCGCTGCCAACACGGCGGCGGGCCCGCACCGGCCGGCATAGAGGTCCAGGATCTCCTTCATGGGTAAGCGAGGGTCTGCTCCCACCGGCAGAAGTTTCCCGCGCGCTGATTCCAGCCCCTCGAGCCTCGCCACGCAGAGAAAGTGCCAGACGGGGTTTTCGACGTCATTGGGATTCACGGTCCTGTGGAGCTCGAACTGTTTTCGGCCATCGGCGAAGCGCTCGGCGTAATACATGGCCAGCCCGCGTTGCCACAGTTCCGGCTCCGCCCCGGGCACGGCCACCACGAGCTGATCGAAGACCCGCGCCGACTCGACTGGTTTCGCGTCAAAGAACAGCTGGACTCCCTCGCGGAAGAGTTCCTGGGGCGTGGGCTCGGCCGCATGGCTGACACGTGCAGCCCACGGCAGACAGCTGAGCATCGCAAGAAGGGCAACTCTGCGGAGCAGCATGGCCGGGCAGCGAGAGAGGGGCGACGACAGGCCTGGTGAACCGGGGTACTCTACCCACTGGTCGGTGCTGGATCCCATGGAAAAGCAGACTCATCCCCAATGACTGCCGAGACGTTCTTTCAGGCGACCAACACGCTGGCACTCATCGCCTGGATTGCGCTCGTGCTGTTTCCCGGCACAAAGCCGGTCTCGGGCCTGCTGTGTGCCCTGATCGTGCCCGGCGCGCTGGCGCTGGCCTACGCCGGCGTGATCGCCTGGAAGCTCGCCACGAATGGCCTGCCGCCGGGAGATGTGATGACGCTCGCAGGCCTGCGGGAGGTCTTTGCCGACGACTGGGTGTTCGCAGCCGCCTGGACGCACTACCTCGTGTTCGACATGGTCGTCGGGGCCTGGATCGCCCGCGACAGCGTGAGACTGGGGCTGCCCTGGCCGTTGCGAACGACGGCGCTCGTGCTCACGTTCGTGGCCGGGCCCGTGGGGTTTCTCGTGCACGTGCTGGGTCGCGGAGTGCTGCGGCGGAAGGCCGACGTCGAGTAGCCGACAGGATCGTCCTACCTGGTCGGCTGGTTCGCCTTTTTTTCCGTACTCGGTGTCGGGAAACTTCTTCACGACCTCTTCCATCGCCTTGCTGCGACGGGCGGGGTCTGCGACCTTCGTCGCAGCTTCGTAGAGGCGCTTGGCCGCCAGCTCGCTCTTCAACAGGAATCGAATACGCAGAGTTTTCACCGTCATCCCGTAGCCTCCCGCACTACGCTGAGGCGGCTAGGATAGTGCTCGCCATGAAGAAGAAGGCCAAGAAGAAACGCCGGCCCTCGGACAGGTCCCCGGACGCCGACGCTACGTACATCTGCGACTCGTGCGGTGAAGAGATCGTCGTGCCAGTGGATATCTCGGCCGGGACGCACCAGGACTACGTCGAAGACTGCCCGGTGTGCTGCCACCCCATGACCCTGCATGTCGAGATAGACCCGGACGGCGAGGCCCGTGTTCACGGCGAGCATGAGTAGGGCCGCCGACTTGACGGCTTGCGGCGGGGCTTTACGAAACCCACGGGCATGCTCGCCCGGACGGCACGCTTTTCCGAGGAGCCCGCAGTGGCCATGGATGGCACTGCGGGCGTAAAGAAGCGGGCGAAGGGACTCGAACCCTCGACATCCAGCTTGGGAAGCCGCGAAGGCGTAGTTCTAAGTCCAACCACCCAACGACTTACGGCTGGAGGCTCCAGCCGTTGTACCAGTCGTTGTACCAGTTCGCGTCCCGCGTCTCCCACGAGGTCGGGAAAGTCGCGCCGGCGTGTCGGCGGGCACCGCGGCAGGCGTTCCAGCGCAGGCGGAAGGGAACCCTGCTCGAACGTGGTCGACCTGGCGCAACAGCTCGCCGCCCTCTCCCCCGAAGTCCTCGCCGCCCTGCAGATCCTGTTCAGCGGCCTGCCCAAGAAGCCATGATCGGTGTCCATGCCAACCAATCGTCGCTCCGCCTGGCTCGTCTACCTCCTGCGCTGTTCCGACGGTTCGCTCTACACGGGCATCACCAACGACCTGCCCAAGCGGCTGAAGGCCCACGCTGCCGGCAAGGCGTCCCGATATACCCGCAGCCGGCTTCCCGTTGCGCTGGCCTATACCGAGCCCCAGCGGTCCAAGTCGGCGGCCCTGAAGCGAGAGGCGGCGATCAAGAGGCTGCGCCGGGCCGAGAAGGAGCGGCTCACCGCCGGAAAGACAGCCCGGAAGAACCGCGGCTCTGTCTCATGACTCATGCCCCGTTTCAGGCCGCTCGGCGGTAACGATGACCGATCCACTTTCCCCTTCGTGGAACGCCAATCTCGGCTTCATTCTGGCGGTGCTGGCTGCTGTGCTGTGGGGCCTGACGTACTGCCTCGACGAACGGGTCCTGGCGACGCTCTCGGTCTCCAAGCTCTACTTCCTGCACTGCCTCTGCGGTGCACTCGTGGCAGGGGGCATCCTGCTGTTCCAGGGCGAGTCACCGGCGGGTCTCTTCACGTTCGATACGGCAAAAGCCGGCCTGCCATTGGTCGGTCTGACGCTCCTCACGGCGACGGCAGCAGCTCTCGCTATCTTGGGTTCAATTCAGCTTTTGGGAGCGAACAAGTCGGCCGTGCTGGAGATCTCCTACCCGCTTTTCGTCGCGCTCTTCTCCATGTTGCTCTTCAAGGGGCAGTTGCAGCTTCCCGTGATGGTCGGCGGCGTCTTCATTTTCATCGGGTCGGCCATCATCGTGCTCGCGAAATGAACAGCCCGACTCCGAGACCACACGACGAGCCGATGAGAGCCGGGAAAACCGCCCCGACCCCCGCGCCGACCGAGCCCGACTGGTACTTCGAGA
Source organism: Planctomycetaceae bacterium (assembly GCA_046095965.1). Lineage (GTDB taxonomy): Bacteria > Planctomycetota > Planctomycetia > Pirellulales > UBA1268 > QWPN01. The sequence goes on along the minus strand of JBJTJO010000156.1, from coordinate 398 downwards.
ACGGCTTGCTCGTCTACACCGCCACCTACCACCTCAAGCGTGGTCGTTGCTGCGGCTCCGGCTGTCGGCACTGTCCGTATGAACCCCGTCACGTCGAGGGCAACACGCAGGTTCGCCCATGAACGCCTACCGGGATGAGGACGAGGACGACGAGTGGGAAGACGATGGCACCGACGCTGATCCTGGCGACGACTCAGACGAGGAGCCCACCGTTCCGTGCCCGTACTGCCGCCGTGAGATCCTCGAAGACTCGCCACGGTGTCCATACTGTGAACGCTACATCTCGGCCGAAGACCACGCAGGGCCAACGAAGCCGCTCTGGATCATCGCCACGGCCTTGGTTTGCCTTGGGATTGCGCTTTGGTGGGTAATCGCAGCCTTTTGAATGAGTCCCGCCA
>JBJTJO010000155.1:0-5573 GCA_046095965.1 Planctomycetaceae bacterium | reverse complement strand
ACGAGCATCACCATGAGCGACGAGAAGAACGTGTTGAACAGGAGGGGCACGACCTCGGCATGGAGCGACTCGAGAAAGCGGAAGCCCTCGACGAACAGGCCGTAGAGCGAGCCCCAGAACATGGCGCTCAGGACGGCGACGAGCCCCAACCGCAGCCGGGCGGTGGCCAGCATGGCGCGGAAGGTGTGCCAGGCGACGGCCACCCGCAGCCGCAGGAAGAGGCGGGCCTCGGCGTCGGCCGCGAGCAGCCGCGTCCCCGGCCCGGCCACGGCCGGCGGCCCCGCGCCGTCGGTGGCGAGGGATGTCATGCCCCCTCCCCGGGAGGCTCGCGGCGGCTTGGCGAGGTGAGTTCGAGATAGAGCTGCTCGAGGCTGGTGGCCTCGAGCGCCATCTGTTCCCGCAGCTCGGGGACGGTGCCCAGGAACCGCAGCCGGCCGCGGACCATGATCCCCACGCGGTCGGCCATCTCCTCCGCCATGGCGAGCGTGTGGGTGGACATGAACACGGTCATCCCCTCGCGGGTCCGCTCCGCGAGCAGGTCCTTCACGATCCGCATGCTGCGCGGGTCGAGGCCCACCATCGGCTCGTCGAGCACGAGCACGTCGGGGTCGTGGAGCAGCGCGGCGGCGAACACCAGCCGCTGCTTCATGCCCAGCGAGCAGCTGTCGCACAGGTCATCGACGAAGTCGGCCAGTTCGAAGTGCTCGACCTCGCGGTCGATCCGGGCCGCCGCCAGACGTCTCGGCATGCCGAACATGTCGGCGATGAACCAGAGGAATTCGCGGCCGGTGAGCTTGTCGTAGAGGCAGGGCTCGTCGGGCACGTAGCCCACGTGCAGATGGGCGGACCGCGGGTCGCGCACGACGTCGTGGTCGCAGACGCGGATGGTGCCGCGGCCGGGCTGGAGCAACCCCACGAGCATGCGGATCGTCGTCGTCTTGCCGGCGCCGTTCGGCCCCAGCAGGGCGAACAACTCGCCCCGCGGGATCGCCAACGTGAGGTCGGCGACGGCAACCTTGGGGCCGTAGGAGCGGGTGACGTGGGCGAACTCGATCATGGGCCGGCCTCGGCGGGCGGGTGGGTGGCGGACGTGGTCTCACCGGCCGCATCGACCAGCGCCGCCACCGCGGCGAGCCGCGCGGCCTCCGCGTCGGTCCGGCGCACGAACTCCATCCGCCCGCCGAGCAGCATCGACTCCTGACGCAGCACCAGGCCCGCGCGATCGACCCAGAGCCGCGACCGGGGCTCCCGCGGGCTCGAAGGATCGTCACGGTACGTCACCACCCGTGCGGCGACGAGGCGGTTGCCCCAGAAGATCGTCTCCTCCCCTTCTGCGGTGGCATGCATGATGGTGATCGGCGCGGTGCCGGGACGCAGCGGGTTGTAGACCGGCACCGTCCACGTCCGGCCCTCGAAGAGCCCGGGGAGCGCGGCCTGGGGCGAAAACTCGTCGCCGAGCAGCGCCCCCTCCGGCACGTGCCGCGTGGTCTCGTAGCGGAGATCCCCGGCACGGAAGGTGACGTCCACCTCGTCCCCGTCCCGTGCCGCACCCTCGAGCACGACCTTCTCGTCCTTCGAGCCGGGCAGCGCGACCGTCGAGGTGAACCGCACGAAGCGGCCCGTCGAATCGACGACGACGCTGCCGCGGGCGTCGAGGGTTGCAGCGTCTCCGCGCGGCAACGTCCGCTGCATGAGCGCCCCGGCCCAGCGGGGCAGCATCTCGTCGAGCGGCAGTCGGTCGCAGCGCAGCCGGCTGTCGATCGTCAGCCCGCCGTCGGGGTCGCGCCGCGAGTCCGTGATCGCCCAGCCGATCGGGCTGCCGTTCCACAGCACCGTCCAGCCGACGGGGTTCGATTGGTCTCCCGCAAGGGCTACGGCCGCCTGGTGCGGGGAAACGCCCCCGCGGAACGTCGGGAGGATTTTCGACACCACCAGCCACGCGGTGGTCACGCACCAGAAGCCCACGACGAGCGGAGCGACCCAGGTTCGGTGAAGCATGCTGCTGACGAGGCCGGGACAGGTCCGGGATCATCCCCTCCACATGTTCTGCCACAACCCTATCGAGTGTACCGCCGGGCCGCGCCGGCGGGGAGCGGGCATCGCCCCAGATCGCCCGGACTGCCACGCCGTCTGGCCGCCGCACGCCGCCGCACGCCGCCGGCGCGGCACCACAGGGCACACGAGGTTCTCACAGTCCGGCCGGTTGCCCGGTGGGCTGGACATGCGTAAACTTCTCCGCCGCCGTGGATTGCTGGCCGACGCCGATCCGCAGCGAGAGCACCTTCGGTTTTCGACCGCATGCCCCCTGCCCAGCAGTCCACCGACGTGTTCTTCAACCAGCCGTGCCCGGTGTGCGGGCGGCAGTTGCACATCCGCGTCCAGTTGCTCGGCCGGAGGGTCTACTGCCAGCACTGCGGTGGGGGTTTCACCGCGGTCGGAGAATCGCTCGGCGGTCCCCCGGCACGGGACCGCGTCGATGAATTGCTGGCCCGCGCCGCGGAGGCACTCGAGCGGGCGGCCTGCGGCGACGCGGACGATTCCGCCCTCACCGGCTGAGATCGCCCGTCCCGAGGAGGGCGCCGAGTTCCCTCCAGTACCCGGGAAACGTCTTCGCGACGCAGCCCGGGTCGTGGATACGAACATCCGGCACGACGAGTCCCGCGAGCGCGAGGCTCATGGCCATGCGGTGGTCGTCGTACGTGGCCAGTTCGGCACCGTGCAGCGGCGCGGGATGGATCGCGAGTCCGTCAGGGTTTTCCTCGACATCCGCGCCGAGGCGGCGCAACTCGCGGACGAGGTCGCCGATGCGGTCGGTCTCCTTGTCGCGGATGTGGGCCACGTTGCGGATCGTGGTCGCCCCCTCCGCGAACAGCGTGACCACGGCGAGCGTCGGCACCGTGTCGCTGATCGCGTTCATGTCGATATCGACACCGCGGGCGGCCCGGCCGGAGACCGTCACGCTGCCGCCGTCGCCATCCGGGCCACCGTCGTGCCAGGCGACCGTGCAGCCCATGCGCTCGAGCACGTCGCAGAAGGCCACGTCGCCCTGCAGGCTCCGCCGCGAAAGCCCGTCGATCCGCACGCTGCCCCCGGTGATCGCGGCCGCCGCCGCGAAGTAGCTCGCGGCCGAGGCGTCGGGCTCGATCGCGTAGCGCCGACCGACGTAGCCGCCCGGGGCGATCCGCCAGCCCCGCTCGCCCGCCTCATCGAACCGCGCGCCGAAACTCTCCATCACGCGCCGCGTCATGTCGAGGTAGGGCACCGACACGAGCGTGCCCTCGAACTCGATCCGCATGCCACGGGGGGTGCAGGGGGCCGCCATCGCCAGGCCGCTGGCGAACTGGCTCGACGTGCCGCCGCGCACGCGCACGTCGCCTCCGGCGAGCCCGGAGGAGCGGATCACGACGGGCGGGCACTCGCCGGGACTCTCCGCGACCGCGTCCACGCCGAGGTCCCGCAGTGCCGCGACCAGGTCGCCGATCGGCCGCTGCCGCATGCGGGCGACGCCGTCGAGCCGATAGGTGCCGCGGCCGAGGCCGCAGACCGCCGAGAGGAACCGCATCGTGGTGCCGCTGGCCGCGCAGTCGAGCGTGGCCGAGGCGGCGGGAATCCCGCCGGCGCACCCGGCGACGCGGACCGCGGCGCCGGGCCAGTCGGCCTCGATCGCGATGCCGAGCGCGGCCAGGCCCGCGGCCATCACGCGGGTGTCGTCGCTGTCGAGGACGCCGGTGAGCGTGCTCTCCCCGCGGGCCAGGGCCGCGCACACGAGCGCGCGGTTCGTGATGCTCTTCGAGCCCGGCGGACGGATGGCCCCGCGGATCGGGCCGGGGCTCCGGGGAATCGTGATCGCGTGGTGCATCGGCGGTGAACGGGGCGGCTATCCTGGTGCGGCCCGCAGCGTAGCAGAAGCCCGCCACGAGGAATCAGCCATGTCCGCGAGCAGCGAGTCGGCGGCCCGCGCCGCGACCGATGAAGCCTGGGACTTCGTGTCTCCGCAGCGGATATTGTTCGGCGTCGGCCGGGTGGCCGAGACGGGTGCGGCCGTCGCGGGCCTGGGGTCCGAGGCCTGGGTCGTGGCGGGTGGCCGCAGCGCCCTGGCGAGCGGCGGCGCGGCGGCCCTCGAGGCGTCGCTGCACGGGGCCGGGCTGCCGGTGCGGACCGTGGCCACGGCGTCCGGCGAGCCGACCGTCGCGCAGGTGGCCGCGGCCTTGGCCGCGCTGCCCGCCGCCGGCCGGGATCGCGCGGTCGTCGTCGCGCTCGGGGGCGGCTCGACGATCGACCTCGCCAAGGCACTCGCCGCGCTCGCCGCGAACGCGGACGACGGCGATCCTGAAGCCGCGGTGCTCGCCCACCTCGAGGGCGTGGGCCGCGGGCTCGCGCTCGGGCGGCCGCCGCTGCCGCTCGTGGCCATTCCCACCACCGCCGGCACCGGCGCCGAGGCGACGCGGAACGCGGTGATCTCGTGCCCGCGGCGCCGCCTCAAGAAGAGCATGCGGAGCCCGCTCATGGTGCCGCGGGTGGCGGTCGTCGATCCGGCCCTCACGCTCTCCTGCGGCCGGGCCACGACCGCGGCCTCCGGCCTCGGTCTGGCTCACGGCGTGGCGGCGGCACTCGGAGTGGAGTGCGGCGCGCCGCATGGCGCCGCCTGCGCGCTCATGCTGCCGGTTGCCCTGCGGGTAAACCGCGACGTTGCGGCCGTGGACCTCGCCATGCTCGAGCGGGCGGTCGATCCGCGGGCGGCCCGCGACGACGGCGCGGCGGCCGACGCGTTTCTCGCCCGCATCGAGTCGCTGTGTGCCGTGGCGGGCACGCCGCGACGGCTCCGCGACGTCGGCCTCGCGGCGGACCGGGTCGGCTGGCTCGCGGCCCACTCGGGTGGCGCGAGCATGCGAGGCAACCCGGAGCAACTCGACGAGCCCGCGCTGCGCGCGGTGCTCGAGGCCGCGTGGTGAGCGGTCACCGGCCGCGGATGGCGGGATCTTCGAGAATCTGCAGGAGCAGCGAGCCATGCGGCTCGCCCCCCGCGGCCGCCGCTTCCCAGGCGCGGCGGGCCGCCTTCAGGTCGGGCGTGCGCCGCGTTAACGCGCCCGCGCCGAGGAACAACTGGTTGGCGGCTCGGCCGTCGCGGTCGAACCAGGCACCCACCAGGGCCGTCTCCACGTCCGAGGGAATGCGGTTCTTGGGCACGCGCAGATTGCGGCCCGGCTGCCGGCTGTCCCGGTAGATGAACTCCTTGGCGTTCAACTCGATCACCCCGATCTGACGCTTGCCGAGGTCGTATGTCGCCGCCGTGGCCGCAGCACTTCCCAGCGCTTCGTCGCGGTAGCGCGGATACTCCCGCGCGTAGACATCGAACTGCCGCCACCGGTGCAGGCGATCCGCGGCCTGTTGGTCGTCGAGAGCCACGTCGGCGACGGCATCGAGTTCGCGGGTGGCGGCCGCAAAATCCTGCTCGCCGTAAGCCGCGAAGGCCCGTGAGATCGCGTTGCCGACCCGCTTACGAACCCGCTCCACGTCGATCGCGGGTGGCTCCTGGGTCTGCTCGAACGTGGGTTCGGGCGTGGGAGCGGGTT